>JAHCKF010000119.1 GCA_026125925.1 Pseudolabrys sp. | reverse complement strand
GATCTCGTCCGGCGGCACGACATGGGCGAGCACGACGCGGTCGAGCACGCGGTCGCGCGCGGCGCGGGCGGCGGCGGCGTGCCGATCGGGCCGGCGCCGCTCCGGCGACTGCGGCAGCGCGACCAGCAACGCCGCCTCGCTGAGCGACAGCCGTCGCGGCTCCTTGCCGAAATAGGCGAGCGAAGCGGCGCGAATGCCCTCGAGATTGCCGCCATAAGGCGCCAGCGTCAGGTAAAGCGACAGGATCTGGGCCTTGGTCAGCGCGTTTTCGAGTTCGAAGGCGCGTGTCACCTGCCGCAGCTTGGCGGCGAAGGTGCGATGCTCGCGCGGCTCAAGCAGACGCGCCACCTGCATGGTCAGCGTCGAGCCGCCCGAGACGATCTCGCCGGTCGATGCGAGCTGCCACGCGGCGCGCATCATGGCGAAAGGATCGACGCCGTGATGCTCGTAAAAGCGCCGGTCCTCATAAGCGAACAGCAGCTTGAGGAAGCGCGGATCGACATCCTCGACGGTGGCCGGCAGACGCCAGCGGCCGTCCTTGGTGGCATAGGCGCGCAGCAAACGGCCGTCGCGGTCGAGCACCACATGCGACAGTTCGATATCCTTGCCGAGCGGCGCCGGACCGAGCGAGTAAACCCACGTGGCGGAGGCGGCTGCAGTGACGACAGCCATCAAGGCGAGCGATATCGACAGGCGCCGCAACCAAACTCCGTCATGCCCGCGCTTGTCGCGGGCATCCACGTCTTTTTTTGCCGCGAAGGCGTGGATGGCCGGAACAAGTCCGGCCATGACGCGGAGATTGAAGCCGCGCCACTTCATCTCACTTTCCGCCGGCGGTCACATCAATGACGCCCGTCGCGGTCCGCGCAAACCGATCCGGCCGGTACATGTCCTCCACCTTGGCCTGCGGCAGCGTGTAATGCCCGGGCGACACAGCGCGGACGACATAGGCCACGCTGAAGACCGGCGGTGAATCCGCCCGCCGGTCGAAAGCCGCGGTGAAACGGTCATCGCGGAATTCGATGTTCACCGGTGCAGCGGCATCGGCGATCCAGCCGAGCGTGCCGGTCTCGCCCGACGACACCAGCTTCGGATTGTCGATTTCGAAACCGGCCGGCAGGTAGTCGGCGACGATGACGCGGCCGAACTGTGGCTGCGCCTCGGTCGTCTTCAACACGACGACAAAGCGATCGTTCTGCCTGGCCTTCGCCGGATCGGCCGGCTCGCCGTCGAGCGTGAAGTAATTGCGCTCGAGCTTGAAGCCGTTCGCGGCCGCGGGCTCCGGCGTCAACGGCGCGCCGGAGACCGACACCACCGTCTGTACGGTTCCGTCGCCGGCATTGTTGACGCGAACCGGCGACGCCAGTTGATCCGGATTGAAGCGCCGGAAGTACGCGCCCTGCCGCTTGTCGCCGTTGACATCGAGACGGATGGCGTTCATCTCGTTTGCCAGCGCCTTCGCCGCCATCACCAGCCACGCCTCCTCCTGCGTCGAGGTATAGCTCGTCAGGCCGCGCGCGGTGTCAATGCGCGCAACCGCCTGCGTGATCGTCGCCTGCGGCGCGTGGCCTTCGGAGGCGAGCGTCACCAGCGCGGCGGCATCGCGCAACACCGAGCCGTAATCCTCGCGGCCGGTCTCGAGCTTCGGCTGCGTCGGCAGCGCATCGAGCGCGGCGCGATAGACGCGGTCGGCTCGCGTCTTGTCGCCAAGCATCGACAATGCGGCGGCGACCTGCGCCTTGGCGATCGGCGTCGCCAAAGCGTTGAGCTTGACGTCGGCGATGTAGCGCAGATCGCCGACCGGCGCCGCGCCGTTGCGCGCCAGAACGTAGAAGGCATAGGCGAGCTCACGCCCGCCGTTCTTGTCCGGCTCCGGCGCGGTGGCGACGAAGTTGCGCAGGCGATCGAGCGCCAGGGTCATCGCCGTCTGCGGCACGTCGAACTTCTTCTCGCGCGCGCGGGTCAGGAAGTCGGTGACATAGGCATCGAGCCACGGATCCTCACCGCCGACCGACCACAGGCCGAACGAGCCGTTGGCGCCCTGCCGTGCGGTCAGCCGCGCAATCGCGTCCTTGATGCGCGCGTCGATCTCGCCGTCCGGCGCCAGCCGCGCCTGCGCGGCGAGATCGTTGATGTAGAGCATCGCCACGGCGCGGCTGGTGATCTGCTCGGAACAGCCGAACGGGTAGCGGTCGAGCGAATTCAGCAGCGTCGCCGCATCGAGCGAGGTCGAGATCGCGACCGAAAGACCCGCCCTCCCCGTGCCCGGCACGAAGTCGGCGAAGACATCTTTCGAGAGCGTCAGTGTCTCGCCCTTGGCCAGTTGCCGCACCGTGCGCCGCGTCAGGATCTGCGATGCCGGGCGGACGTCGAGCGGATAGCTGCGCGCCAGCTTGAAGCCGTTCGGCCCTTCGACATTGATCACGACCGTGCTCGGGCCGGAGCCCGAAGCCGAGACCGGTACCGACAGCCGACCGCGCGCCTTGGCGGCCAGCGTCAGCGGCGCGGGTTCGGCGCCCTCGCGTTTCACCGAACCGGCGGTGTCGAGCACGACCTTGTAGCTGCCGGCCGCACCCTCGACATTGTCGAGCTCGACCTGGATCGCACCGCGATCGCCGGTCCGCAGGAAGCGCGGCAGCGTCGCCGTCAGCACCACCGGATCGCGGATGATGACGTCGCCCGAGGCCTTGCCAACCTTGTCGTTGCTCCAGGCGACCGCCATCACGCGCGCCGTGCCGGCGAAGGCCGGAATGTCGAACGAGACATTGGCGGTGCCGTCGGCGCCGACGGTGACAATGCCCGAATACAGCGCGAGCGGCGCCTGCGCGGGCGGCGAGCCGGACAGTTCAGCCGCACCCATGTCGCCGCCGGAGCGGATCTGGCCGCGCGCGCCCTGCATGCCGTCGATCAATTGACCATAGAGATCACGCACTTCCGCGGTGAGGCGCCGCTGGCCGAGGTAATAATCGTCCGGCGCCGGCGGCTTGTAATTGGTGAGGTTGAGAATGCCGACATCGACCGCGGCGACGACGACGCGGGCCTGCTCGCCGGCGGCGAGGCCGCCGATCTTGATCGGAATGTTGAGCGCATTCTCCGGCCGCATCGCCGCCGGCAGGTTCATCGCCACATCAAGCGTGCGCTGGGTACGGTCGATCGAGAACCACTGCACGCCAATGGCGCGGCCGGGCATGCGCTGCGCCGGCTGATCGAGCGGGCGGCGCAAGGTGGCAACGACGTAAGCACCCGTCCCCCAATCCTTGCCCACAGGCAGCGACACGTTCACCGTGCCTGCAGCCGCGACGTCCTGCGCCACGCTTTGCACCAGCCGGTCGGTGAAAACATTCACGGACAGACGGCCGGCGCTGCGCGCCGTCACTGCGACCTTCATGGTGTCGCCGCCGGCATAGCCCGGCTTGTCGAGCGCGATCTCCAGCAGGTCGGGCGTATCGGCGCTCGATTCCGCATAGAAGCCGGCGTCGAAGGTCATCGACGTCACCGCGCCGTTCGGATCGCCTTCCGAGACTTCGAGGCGATAGCGGCCCCATTTGACTGGCAGAGACAACCGCGCCGGCTTGCCGGCCGCGACATCCAGCGTGCCATTGGCGACGCGCTGCGTGCGGCGGATCGGCTCGTAATTCCACTGGCCGTTTTCGCGGTACCACTGATAGGTCGTCTCGACCTTCCGCAGTTCGTATTTCAGCCCTTTGCGGTCGAGCCGCGCGCCGTCGGGCGCCGCCATGATCACATCGAAATCGGCGTTGGCCCCGTCGGCGAGCGACATGCCGCTGAAGGCCGGCTTGACGCCGATCATCGGCCCGGCCGGCGCCAGTGGCAGCGTCAGTTTGCGCTCGACGGCGCGGCCGCCCGACTCCACCATGCTGATCGCGACGTTCGCTTCGAGCGGCCGTGTGGTTTCGGGCACATCTTCGAGCGCCACCGGGAATGTCGCCTTGCCCTTTTCGTCTGTCGCCGGCAGTTCAGTCAGCTCCTGCCGCGTCGCCGTGACTTCATCGTCATAGAGGCCGAAGCGATAGCCCGGGAAACCGGCGCGCTCCTTGGCGGCGTCGATCGACACCGAACCGCTCAGTTCGAGATTCGATGCCGGCGCGCCGTAAAGGAAATGCCCGTCGACCGATAGATCGACCGAGCCGCCGCGCGGAATGGCCTTGGCTTGCGTGGTCAGTTCGAATTCGATGCGGTCGGGCACGTAGTCTTCCACCATGAAGGTGGTTTCGCCGACCGCCGGACGCTTGGGATCGGTAAAGGCGCGCACGCGCCAGGTGCCGGTCGCCGCCGTCGAGACGATCGGTAGTTCGAGGCTGCGGCCACCGAGCCCCTGATCCGGCACGACGACACGCTTGTAATCGACGCCATCCGGCCGCTCGACCACGAGCGTCAGCGGGACATTCGGCGCGGCGACGCCGCGCGCGTCGCGCAGCAGTGCGGTGATCGCCACCGTCTCGCCGGTGCGATAGACGCCCCGTTCGGTATAGACGAATGCATCCAGCCCGGCCGGCGTGGCCCGGCCGCCGACGCCGCGATCCGACAGATCGAAGGCTGACGATTTGAGGCTGAGGAACGCGTAGTCGTTTTTGCCGCTGGCAATGATGGCCGCCGGCGACTGGCCGCCCTCGCCGCGCGTCAGACCGGCCTCGAAGTGGATGTGACCGTGGAAGTCTGTGGACTTGACCGCGAGCACCTCGTTGTTGCGCGCCATCAGCCGCACTTCGATGCTGTTGAGCGGCTGGGCGCTGGCCAGCGAATGGACGAAGACGTCGATGCCGTCCTGGCCCGAATAGGCCGTCAGGCCGTAGTCCGACACGATGAACCATTGCGTCGCGACCTGGTCGTAGTCGTTGGCGGTGAGTGCATCCTTCGGCGTCGCCGTCATCGCGTAGACGCCGGGCGCCAGATCGGGCAATGCCTGATCGACCGGAAACGCGGTGACCACCTCGGCGTTGAGCTTCTGCTCGACGGCAAGTTCGCCGCTCCAGACCTTGCTGCCGCGTTCGGCCGCGATCTGGTCGCCCTGATAGACGCTCATGTTGCGCTGGAAGTCGTAGCCCAGCACGGTGTCGATAAGGTTGCGGTCGCCGATCTGGTAGACATTGAGATTGACCGCTGAGGTGTTGACGCTGAGCACCGGAATGCCTCGCTGGCCGGTCTTCGGCAGCACGTAGGCCTTGCCGGAAAAGCGCACGAAGGGCTTGCGGTCGCGGACGAAGACCGTGAATTCGGTGGTCTTGGCGAGCGTCTCATGCACGGTCGAGGGCAGACCGGCGCGCAAGGTGATGGCGTAGCGCTCGCCGTGTTTGAGGCCATCGACACAGAGCTGCTTGTCGGACACCGAGATTGCCGGCTTGTCCTGCCCGGCGACGGCGACGAAAGGCGAGAAGTCGGTCTTCTTCTCCGGCAGCGTTTCGGAGAACTGGAAACAGGCGCGCGGCGACACCGCGTCGGAATCGACGGTGTAGTCGAGCATGCGGAAGCCGTGCTGCAGGCGCAGCCGCTCGTATTGGCCGCGCAGATCGGCGGTCTCGCGCAAGGTCAGCGACAGCCGCATCGTGTCGAGCGCCGGCCGCCACTGCTTGCGCGCGGCAAAGGCATCGCCCAGCACGCGAAGGCTATCCGCCTCGGCCGCCGGCTGCGTGGCGCGTGTATAGGCGGCATAGGCCGCTGTCATCGCCCGTTCGTATAGGGTCGCCTGCTCGCGCTGATCGCGCCCCTTGATCTGCAGGACGGCGCGCGCCAGGCGCAGCCAGTTGTCGGCATCGTCCGGAGCCACGGCCACGAGCTGGCCGAGCAGCAGCATCGCGGCGCGCACGTCCTTCTTCTGGAAGGCGGCGTCGGCCTCGCGCTTGAGCACCTGCGGGGTCTTGGTGACGGTGCCCGCGTCGGTCTTGATCTGCGCCTCGAGCGTGATCGCGGCCTGGTCGAGATCGGAGTTCTGGTAGGCCTTGTCGGCGGCCTCCGCGGAGACGGTCAGCAGCCCCAATGAAAGGATCGCGACAGCCGCAACGCCGGCAAAAGCGGCGCGCATCAACCGTGACATGACGGAAACCTCCCGGATTCGGCGAACCACTTTTATCCTATTATTCCGCCTCCGGATGATGTCGATGACATGGCGCAAACTCTCGTGGCGCGCCCGGCACCGCCGTTGCAGCCCGGCAGCGTCCGCAGGCTCGCGTTTGGCGGGCGGGCTCATGCAATAGATTACGTGAGCTAACGCTGGTAAATAACTGATATCGCGCGATATTTACCGCAGAAATTCCGGCGAGATCAGCGACGGCAGGAGCAGCGACACCTGCGGCCAGACGATCACCAGCGCCAGCACGACCAGCATCGGCAGCAACATGATCACCGTATCCTTGATCGCGTCACGGATACGGATACCGGCAATGGAACAGGCAATCATCAGGCACAGACCGTAAGGCGGCGTCACCAGCCCAAAAGCCAGCGACACGATGCCGATCATGGCGAAGTGCACCGGGTCCATGTGCACCGCCTTCGCCAGCGGCTCCAGGATCGGCGCGCAGATGATGATGGCCGGGATGGCATCGAGAAAGCAGCCGACCGCGAGGAACACCAGCGAGATGAAGAACCCCGTCGCGGCGAACCCCATCCCCCAGGTGCTCACATTGGCAAGGATCGCCTCCGGGATCTTGTAGTAGGCGAGCAGCCAGCCGAACATGCTGGCGGTGCCGACGCAGAACAGCGCAATGCCGGCGAGCTTGCCGGTGTCGAGCAAGGCGCCATAGAGGCCTTTCAGGTCCATCTCGCGATAAACCAGCAGCGACAGCACCGCGGCATAGAGCACGGCGATGCAGGCGGACTCGGTCGCCGTGAACCAGCCGAAGATCTTGCCGCCGATGATGATGGCCGGCGTCATCAGGGCGGGAATCGCCACCCAGCTCGCACACAGGAGTTGCCGCCAGGTCTCGCGCGGATAGGTCGGGTAGCCCCGCGACTTGGCGTAGGCGTGCACGGTCGCCATTTGCGCCAGCCCGATCAGCAAGCCCGGCAACAACCCCGCCAGGAACAGCGCGCCGATCGACACCGTGAGGATGCCGCCCCAGACGATCATCAGGATCGACGGCGGCACGATAACCGCCAGGACCGCCGAGACCGCCGTGATGGCGACAGAGAAGGACAGGTCGTAGCCCTCCTTCGTCTGCGCATCGATGAAGATCTTGGACTGGCTCGCGGCGTCGGCGGTCGACGAGCCGGAGATACCGGCAAAGAACATCGACAGCACGACATTGATCTGTGCCAGCCCGCCCGGGAAATGGCCCACCATGGAGCGCGACAGCTTGAGCAGCCGGTCGGTCGTGCCGCCGACATTCATGAGGTTGGCGGTGAGCAGGAAGAACGGCACCGCCAGCAGGATAAAGGAATTGTAGGCGTTGAAGGTCTCCTGCATCAGATTCATGGTGTCGAGCCGCGGCTCGATCGCCAGGATCGGCAGGCAGGCCAGCGCCAGCGCGAAGGCCACCGGCACCCGCATGAACATGAACAGGAAGAAACAACCGAACAGGATGAGCGCCGCGGTACCCGGCGACAGGAGGGAGCCGGTCACTCGCTTCTCCCGAATACTGTCCTGAGATCGTCAAGCATCGCTTCGCCGAGAAATACGATCCAGGTCACGCCGGTCACCGGCCAGGCGACGTGGATGTACCAAAGCGGCAGTTCGGCCAGCTCCGAGGTACGGTTCCAGGCAAAGCGCGTGAACTCAATGCCCGCGTAAACGAAGACGAAGGCGATGACGAGGACGCCAAAACGGCCCGTCAGCCGCGCCAGAGCCTCGCCGCGCGGCCGCAACCGCGGCAGCAGATCGACCTCGAAATGCGTGGATTCACGCACGCCGATCATGGCGCCGATCATGATCGTCCAGATGAACATGAACCGCGCCATTTCCTCGGTCCAGATGTAGGACGGGATCAGCTCGGTGTAGCGCGAGAAGATCTGCAGGCTGACCGGAATGATCAGCAACGCCACCGTTGCCGCCAGCAGACCGGATAAAGCCGCGGCGTAAAGGCGGGTGAACTTCCGCCACGGTCCCGCCGCGACGGCGGCCTGTTCAATGTGCGTCATGCGGTGCTCTGCCGAAGGAAAAGCGGCCGGGAACGGCTCCCGGCCGCTGTTGGCACGCCGTTAGGCGGCGTTACTTCATGGAGACGATGTCGGCATAGATCTTGTCGGCGCCGATTTCCTTGGCGTAGGCCGCCATCACGGGATCGACCATCTTCTTCATGGCATCGCGGTCGGCGAACGGCACGCGCTTGAGCTTGCCGGCTTTCTCCAGCGCCTCGAGCTTGGCGCCGTCTTCCGACGACTCCACCTCGCGGCCATAGGCGCCGGCTTCCTTGCCGGCCTTGATGATGGCGTCCTGCAACTCCTTCGGCAGCGAGTTGTAGGTCTTGGTCGAGAAGCAGATCGGCCGAATGGTGATGGCGTGCTGGGTCATCGCCAGGTGCGGCGCCACTTCGTAGAATTTCATCGCCTCGACGCCGGCCGCCTCGTTCTCGCCGGCCGCGATCACGTTGTTCTGGATCGCGTTGTAGACTTCGTTGTAGGCGATCACCGTCGGCGCCATGCCGGCCGCCTGGAAGGTCTTGCTCCAGATCGGCGCGCCCTGCACGCGCACCTTGAGGCCCTTGATCTCGGCAAGGTTCGTCACCGGCTTGTTGACGAAAATGTTGCGTACGCCGCCGCCGGCATAGCCGATCAGCATCACCTCGGCTTTCTGGTTGATCTCGTCGGCCACCGGCTTGAGCAGATCGGCGTCGAGCACCTTGTTCCAGTGCGCCAGATCGCGGAACAGGAACGGCGCGTCGATGAAGGGCGCTGCCTTGGAGAAGGTCGACATGTGCGCCGGCGACACGATCGCGTAATCGACCGCCTTGCCCTGCGCCATGTACTCGAAATACTGCTTTTCGAGGCCGAGGGCCGAGTTCTTGTGCAGTACGAAATTGACCGGCTTGCCGTAGTATTTCTTGACCAGTTCCTCGAACTTGACCAGGGCCTTGGTGAAGGCGTGGTCGTCAT
>JAHCKF010000118.1 GCA_026125925.1 Pseudolabrys sp. | reverse complement strand
GCGCCGCCGCGGCCGCGCAGACCCGAGGCCTTCATCTCGTTGATAATGCCGTCGCGGCCCTTCTCGAGGATCGCCTTGGTGCCGTCCCAGGAGCCGCGCGCACGCGCCCCCTTCAGCCCCCAATCGTGGAGACCGTAGAGGTTCTTGAAGATGCGATCCTTGTCAGCGAGCATGGGCTTCTATCCGGGCAATCTTCAGTTCGGTTTCGGCTTCTTGGTCGCGGCGCCTTTCGACAGCGGCGGCTTCGGCTCCGGCGCTTCGCGATTGTTCGCGGCCGCTCCCGGCTTCTTGGCATCGTCGTCGGTCAGCGCCGCGCCGGCATTCTTCGGCTCCGTCTTGGCCTGGCTCGCATAGATCGCCGGATCGATCAGCGTCGTCGGGCCACCTTCCGGCGCCGAGAACTGGCGGCCGTTCTGTGGGCCCGGTTGCGGCGGCTTGCCGGCGGCAAAGCCGTCGATAATCTTTTCGAGGCTCTCGGGCGTCAGATCCTCGTAGGTGTCGCTCCAGATCAGCGCCATCGGCGCATTCACGCAGGCGCCGAGGCACTCGACCTCTTCCCACGAAAAGTTGCCGTCGGCCGACACCTCGAACGGATCGTGCGCGATGCGGTGCTGGCAGACCTTGAGCAGATCCTCGGCGCCGCGCAGGCGGCACGGCGTCGTGCCGCATACCTGGATGTGCGCTTTCTTGCCGACCGGCTGGAGCTGGAACATCGTGTAGAACGTCGCCACTTCCATGGCGCGGATGTGCTCCATGCCGAGCATGTCGGCGAGATAGCGGATCGCCGCCTCCGGCAGCCAGCCGTGATGCTGCTCCTGCGCGCGCCACATCAACTGAATGATGGCGGAAGCCTGACGGCCTTCCGGGAAGCGCGCGATGATCGTCTTCGCCCAGGCCAGATTCTCCGCCGTGAAGGCGAATTCCTTCGGCTGAACTGCGGCGGGCGCGGTGCGGCGAACGCTCATCGATCAACTTCCCCGAACACGATGTCGATGGAGCCGAGAATGGCCGAGACGTCGGCGAGCAAGTGGCCCTTGCACAGCCAGTCCATCGATTGCAGGTGCGCGAAGCCCGGCGCGCGGATCTTGCATTTGTATGGCTTGTTGGTGCCGTCGGCGACCAGATAGACGCCGAACTCGCCCTTCGGCGCCTCCACCGCGGCGTAGACCTCGCCGGGCGGCACGTGGAAGCCTTCGGTGTAGAGCTTGAAGTGATGGATCAGCGCTTCCATCGACTTCTTCATGTCGCCGCGCTTCGGCGGCACGATCTTGTGGTCGACGGCTGTGACCGGGCCCTGACCTTCGGCCGAGCGCAGCTTGTCGCAGCACTGCTTCATGATCTTGGCCGACTGGCGCATCTCTTCCATGCGGATGAGATAGCGGTCGTAGCAGTCGCCGTTCTTGCCGACCGGAATGTCGAAATCCAGTTCGGCATAGCACTCGTAAGGCTGCGACTTGCGCAGATCCCAGGCCGCGCCCGAGCCGCGCACCATGACGCCGGAGTAACCCCAGTTCCAGGCGTCCTCGAGCTTGACGACGGCGATGTCGACGTTGCGCTGCTTGAAGATGCGGTTGCCGGTGAGCAGCGTGTCGAGGTCGTCCACGACCTTCAGGAACGGATCGCACCAGTTGTAGATGTCGTCGATCAGCGACGGCGGCAGGTCCTGATGCACGCCGCCGACGCGGAAATACGCCGCGTGCATGCGCGAGCCGGAGGCACGTTCGTAGAACACCATCAACTTCTCGCGCTCTTCGAATCCCCACAGCGGCGGGGTCAGCGCGCCGACGTCCATCGCCTGCGTCGTGACGTTGAGCAGATGCGACAGGATGCGGCCGATCTCCGAATAGAGGACGCGGATGAGCTGCGCGCGCTTCGGCACCTGCAGGCCGAGCAGCCTCTCGACCGCGAGGCAGAAGGCGTGCTCCTGATTCATCGGCGCGACGTAATCGAGCCGGTCGAAATACGGGATCGCCTGCAGATAGGTCTTGGCCTCGATGAGCTTCTCGGTACCGCGATGCAGAAGACCAATATGCGGATCGACGCGATCCACGATTTCGCCATCGAGCTCCAGCACCAGGCGCAGCACGCCGTGCGCGGCCGGATGCTGCGGCCCGAAGTTGATCGTGAAGTTGCGGACGGAGGTTTCGACTTCGGCCATTACGGCGTCGCCTTCTTCTCAGGCTCACCGGTGAGCTTGTTGCCCTGCCCCGGTTCTTTCGCTTTCTCGTCGCCCGGCAGCACGTAGTCGGTGCCTTCCCAAGGCGACAGGAAGTCGAACGAGCGGAATTCCTGAGCGAGCTTCACGCGGTCGTAAACGACGCGCTTCTGCTCGTCGTCGTAACGCACCTCGACGAAGCCGGTGAGCGGGAAATCCTTGCGCAGCGGATGCCCCTCGAAACCGTAATCGGTGAGAATGCGGCGCATGTCGGGATGACCGGTAAACAGCACGCCGTAGAGATCGTAGGTCTCGCGCTCGAACCAGTCGGCGCCGCGGAACACCTCGATTACCGACGGCACCGGTGTAACCTCGTCGGTCATCACCTTGACGCGGATGCGCTGGTTCAGCCGCGGCGACAGCATGTGATAGACGACGTCAAAACGCTGCTCGCGGCCGGGATAATCGACCGCGGTGATGTCGATGATGCACACGAACTGGCACGACGGATCGTCGCGCAGATATTTCATCACCTTGACGATGTCGGCGGCGTTGGCGGTGACGTTGAGTTCGCCGAAGGCGATCTCGTGCCCGGTCACTGCGCCAGGCAGCGCGGCCTTGATCGAGACGCCGAGATTGTCGAGCGTGGTGAGGATGTCCATGGCTTGGCCCCTACCGCTCGATCGTACCGATGCGGCGAATCTTCTTCTGCAGCATCAGCACGCCGTAGAGCAGCGCCTCCGCCGTCGGCGGGCAGCCGGGCACGTAGATGTCGACCGGCACGATGCGGTCGCAGCCGCGCACCACGCTGTAGGAGTAATGATAGTAGCCGCCGCCATTGGCGCAGGAACCCATCGAGATGACGTAGCGCGGTTCCGGCATCTGGTCGTAGACCTTGCGCAGCGCCGGCGCCATCTTGTTGGTCAGCGTGCCGGCGACGATCATCACGTCGGATTGGCGCGGCGAGGCGCGCGGCGCAAAGCCGAAGCGCTCGACGTCGTAACGCGGCATCGACACCTGCATCATCTCGACCGCGCAGCAGGCGAGGCCGAAGGTCATCCACATCAGCGAGCCGGTGCGGGCCCAGGTGACCAGATCGTCGGCGGCGGTAACGATGAAGCCCTTGTCGGACAGCTCGCTATTAACATTTGCAAAAAACGGATCGTCGGCGCCGACCGGCTTGCCGGTGTTCGGGTCGAGAATGCCGCGGGGCTGGGGAGCGACCATTGTCATTGGGATGCCTTCAGCGCGCTCAATCCCATTCGAGCGCGCCCTTCTTCCATTCGTAGATGAATCCGATGGTGAGCACGCCGAGGAACAACATCATCGCCCAGAAGCCGAACGCGCCGACCTCATGGAACGTGACCGCCCACGGGAACAGGAAGCTCACTTCAAGATCGAATATAATGAACAGGATGGCGACGAGGTAGAAGCGCACGTCGAATTTCATGCGCGCGTCGTCGAAAGCATTGAAACCGCACTCGTAGGCGGAGAGCTTTTCCGGATCCGGTTGCTGGAACGCAACGATGAAGGGCGCGACCAGCAGCGCAAGCCCGATCACGAGCGCCACGGCGATGAAGATCACGAGGGGCAGATAGTCTTGCAGCAATGCGCTCATCGGCGACCCCTATCGTCTCTCGCCCCTGCCCCGGAAGACCCCTGCCCCGGAAGGCAACTCCGGCCGGCCGCGGCGGCCGTTTCGGCGCCGCTGTTCCCGTGCAAAACCCTCAGAAAACCCAAGGCCTTGTTTGGAAACATTGCAAGGACAGAGCGGCTGAGGCTTAGCGCAGCGCACAACGCCTTGGCAAGCCGACTTTGCCCTCAAAATGGCCGTAAAACGCCACGCCGCGCGCGCAAACTGTGGATCGTACCGTCGGCCCGGCAGCGCCTGGCAAGGCGTCGGCGACTCGGACGCGCGACGCCGCAAATCCGCCTGCGGCGCAGGGGCTCACGCGCCAAGCTGGTCCGCGATGTCGGCGAGATCGCTGCCGGCGACATCGACCGGCACGGATGGTGCGCGCTCGCCTTTGCCGGGGCCATGCTCATTCGGACGTGCGACATGCCCAGTACGCAGACCGCACGCGGCCGCCGCGGCCAGATCGCTCGAATGCGCCGCCACCATCATGCACTGCCACGGCTCCAGATCGAGCGCCGCGCAGGCGGCGAAGTAGACCGCCGGCTTGGGCTTGTAGTCGCCGGCGATCTCGGCGCCGAGGATGGCATCCCACGGCAGATCGTTACGCCGCGCCAAATCGACCATCAGCGAGATATTACCGTTCGACACCGGCGCGATGCGGAATTTGGTCTTCAGCCGTTTCAGCGCCGCCGGCACTTCCGGCCAGGTGTCGAGCCGGTGCCAGACCTGTGTCAGGTCGTCGAGCACCTCGTCGGACAGGCCGTCGAGCCCGAAACGGGGAGCCATGCGCACCAGGTTGGCCCGGTGCAGCACGTCGAGCTTGGAGAACGGCAGCCGGCCGGAGCGCACCTCCTCCATGCCGGGCTGATACTCGTCGCGCCAGGCATCGGCGAAGGCCAGCCAGTCGAGGGAGAAGCCTAGCTCCCCAAGAACCTTCTCGGCTTCGCGAGCGACTGACGTGCGCCAATCCACCAGGGTGCCGAAGACATCAAAAAACAGCGCTTTGACGCCGAGGTCCGGGCTGGGCATGGGCTGGTCCTTGCGGTTGGCTTCCGTCGCTTACAGTACAGCATCAAGTATCGCACAATGAAAAAGGCCCGCCAAATGGCGGGCCTTCTTAAGTCTCTGATTTTCATCGGAGAAATGGCGGGAGCGACGGGACTCGAACCCGCGGCCTCTGCCGTGACAGGGCAGCGCTCTAACCAACTGAGCTACGCCCCCGCGGGCGTTGCGGTGAGTTATAGGTCGCTCCTCTCCAAGTCAAGGACAAGTCTCGGACAGCACAAGGACAAGTCGCGAACAGCACAAGGACAGGTCTCGGGGAGCACAAGGACAGGACAAGTGTCGGGGAACACAGGAACAAGTCCCGGAGAGCACAGGGACAACCCACGGCGCGGGGGCGCCATGACGCGGCTGCGAAATGCGAAAAAGCCCTATTTCACGGTAAGAATCATGGTCAGACCGCACCCGAATCGTCTAATGCGGACGACACGGTCTGGCGCTTCGCCAGCCTTGCGGCTCAAGAGGAGGGTCCCCTGATGGCTACGGCAACTAAGGCTCCGGCAACGGTTACCCTGAAGCATCTCGCGGCGGCGCTCGCCGAATCGCACGAAATGTCCAAGAAGCAGGCTGAAACCGTCCTCGGCGATTTCGTCGGCAGCATCGTCAAGCACCTCAAGAAGGGCGAGCGCATCCGCATCGGCGGCCTCGGCATTCTTCAGGTGCGCAAGCGCGCCGCGCGCATCGGCCGTAACCCGGCCACGGGCGAACAGATTCAGATCAAGGCGTCGAAGAAGGTCGCCTTCCGCGCCGCCAAGGAACTCAAGGAAGCGGTCTGAGCTCCCGTTCGGACCCTCCGGGGACTTATCACGACGGGCGCCGAGCCGAGGCTCGCGCCCGTCGTTTTGATTCCGGCTAGCCGCGCGGCAGGAATTCGCGGATCGCCGCGCCGATTGGCGCGGCGTGCGTCTCCAGGGCGAAATGTCCGGTGTCGAAGAAGCTCACCTTCGCTTGCGGCAGATCACGTTTGTAGGCTTCGGCGCCGGCCGGCAAGAAGAACGGATCGTTCCGGCCCCACAGCGCGATCAGCGGCGGCTGGTGCTTGCGGAAATAGTCGTGAAAGCTCGGATAGGCTTCGATATTGGTGCGGTAATCGAGCATCAGATCGAGCTGGATATCGTCATTACCGGGCCGCGCCAGATAGAAATCGTCGAGGCTTCGGCCGTCGGGCGACACCGTCGCCGGATCCGGCACGCCGTGAGTGTACTGAAACAAAGTCGTCTCCGGCGTCAGGAAGCCGCGCAGCGCGTTGCGATTGTCGAGCGTCGGCGATTGCCAATAGGCGCGGATCGGATTCCAGCCGTCGCTCAGGCCTTCGACATAAGCATTGCCGTTCTGCGACACGATCGCCGTGATGCGCTCGGGATGATTGGCGGCGAGCCGCAGGCCGACCGGCGCGCCGTAGTCGAAGACATAGATGGCGAAACGCTTGAGGCCTATCACCTCGGTGAAGCGCGCCATCACCTTGGCTAGGTTGGCGAAGCTGTAGGTGAAGGTTTCGCGCGGCGGCTGCGCCGACTGGCCGAAACCCGGCAGGTCCGGCGCGATGATGTGGAAGTCGTCGGCCAGTTCCGGGATCAGGTCGCGAAACATGTGGCTCGCGGTCGGAAAGCCGTGCAGCAGCAGGATGACGGGACGGCCCGCCTGCCCGGCTTCGCGGTAGAAGATATCGAGGCCGTCCACGGCTACGGTTCGAAAATGCATGAAATCGCTCTCCACTGTCGCTCAGGCCTCGGGAATGAGTAACCTTTGTTTTTCTATTTTGATGGTTACTTGCGGTCAGTAACTTGTCAATTGACTTATTACCGGTTATCACCCGTTTGTGACTGGAGAGGCGGCGATGGACCACGTTCAGACCCCCGAGGCCGAGCCGGCCGGTGCGGCCCCCTGGCCGGCGCTTGGCGACCATCTCGCGCTCGACTTCCTCAACACGGTCGCCACCGCACGCAGCGGCCGCGTCGAATGGCTGAGCTCAGGCGAGGCTTTCCTGGCCTGGCTCAAGACCGTAGGCGTCATCGACAAACCGCCGCGCGTCGACCGCGCGGCGCTCGACGCCGCTGCCAAGGACGCGGTCGAACTGCGCGAGTGGTTCCGTGGCGCGCTCGACCGCATCAAAGCCAAGGGCCGCGATGCGATGACCGCATCCGAACTCAAGCGGCTGAATGCCCTGCTGGAGCACGGCGCCAGCTTTCAGCGCGTCGAGCCGACATCTGGCGGCCTCAAAACCGTCCGTGTCCAGCCGATGGACGATGCACAGGCCCTGCTGGTGCCGCTGGCCGCCGCGATCGCCGATCTCCTGTGCCACGGCGATCTCGATCTGGTGCGGCGCTGCGAGGGCGAGCAGTGCACCTTGTGGTTCTATGATCGCACCAAGTCGCACCGGCGCCGCTGGTGCAGCCAGGCGCTGTGCGGCAACCGCGCCAAGGCGGCGGCGTTTCGCCACCGCCATCGCGACGCGCATTGACGAAGTAAGCCTCTTGTCTTGACGCCGTTGCGCGCGTTTATGGGGACGGACCAATCTGGAGTGACGCCGTGCCCGCCTCCCCCGCCTTCGACTACACCGTGCTCGAGCGATTCCTGCGTTACGTCGTGATCGACACGCAGTCCGATCCGGAATCGCCGGCCACGCCGTCCACCGAGAAGCAGAAAAATCTCGGACGGCTGCTGGTGACCGAATTGCGCGACATCGGTCTTGCCGACGCCGCCATGGACGACAACGGCTATGTCTATGCGACGCTGCCGGCCAATACAGACAAATCCGTGCCGGTGATTTGTTTCTGCTCGCATATGGACACCTCGCCGGACTGCTCCGGTGCCAATGTGAAGCCGCAGATCGTGCGCAACTACCAGGGCGGCGACATCGTCCTGTCCGGCGACAAGACGCAGGTGATCCGCGCCGCCGAGCATCCCGCGCTTGGCAAGCAGATCGGCAGCGACATCGTCACCTCGGACGGCACGACGCTGCTCGGCGCCGACAACAAGGCCGGTCTCGCCGAGATCGTCGATGCCATGCGCTTCCTCGTCGCGCATCCGCAGATCAAGCACGGCGCCATCAAGGTACTGTTCACGCCGGACGAGGAAATCGGCCGCGGCGTCGACAAGGCGGACCTCAAGCGGCTCGGCGCCGACTTCGCCTACACGATCGACGGCGAGGCCGCCGGCACCATCGAGAACGAGACATTTTCGGCCGATGCGGCGATCGTCACCATCACCGGCGTCGCCGCGCATCCCGGCTTTGCCAAGGGCAAGATGGAGAACGCCATCAAGATCGCGGCGCGTATCATCGACGCGCTGCCAAGAGATACCTGCACGCCGGAAACCACCGAGGGCCGCGAGGGCTTCCTCCATCCGGTATCCGTGACGTCGCAGCTCGGCGAGGCCAAGCTGCAATTCATCGTCCGCGACTTCGACGACGCCGGCCTGCGCGCCAAGGGGCAATTGCTGGAGCAGACAGTCAAGCAGGTGATGCGCGACTTCCCGCGCTCGACCTATCGCTTCGAAATCAAGGAGCAGTACCGCAACATGCGCGTCGTGCTCGACAAGCATCCGGCCATCGTCGACAACGCCATGGAAGCGGTGCGGAGAGCCGGCCTCGAGCCGGTGAAGGGTTCGATCCGCGGCGGCACCGACGGCTCGCGACTGTCCTTCATGGGCCTGCCCTGCCCCAACATCTTCGCCGGCGAGCACGCCTTCCACTCGCCGCTGGAATGGGTGAGCGTTCAGGACATGCAGGCGGCCGTGCGCACCATCGTGCATCTTTCGGCGCTGTGGGAAGAGCGGGCGTAAGGCTCGCCCGGCGGGCGAACGCTCACCGCGAGTGCATCACGCTTCCCCGATCAGGTTTCGGGTGGTTGGCTTTGCCGTCTTCTGCGACTTGAGACCGCATCGTTCGGTTCGGTCGCGAGGCGCCATGTCGAATAATCTGTCGAAGAGCTTGCATCATCACCGCCTGCCGCCGGCCTTCCAACGGCTGGCGTGGTCCAACCTGATTGCGCAATCGGCCGATCAGGTCGCGCTCGCCGCCACGCCGATGGTGGCGGTGCTGGCGCTCGGGGCCGGCGCCGGCGCGACCGGCCTGCTCACCGCGGCGCAGACCTTACCCTTCCTGCTGCTGTCGTTCCCGGCCGGCGTCATCGCCGACCGCACGGCGCGACGATCGCTGATGGCGACGGCCGAGGCCGTGCGCAGCGCCGCGTTGCTGTCGTTGCCGGTGCTCAT
>JAHCKF010000117.1 GCA_026125925.1 Pseudolabrys sp. | reverse complement strand
CACCGGCACCGATGGCGACTTCGCCGGCATCGAGACGGTGATCGCGCACGAATACTTCCACAACTGGACCGGCAACCGCATCACCTGCCGCGACTGGTTCCAGCTCTGCCTCAAGGAAGGCCTGACCGTGTTCCGCGATCAGGAATTCACCAGCGACATGCGCTCGCGCCCGGTCAAGCGCATCGCCGATGTGCGCACCTTGCGCGCCGCGCAGTTTGTCGAGGATTCAGGGCCCCTGGCGCATCCGGTGCGGCCCGCCGCCTACAAGGAGATCAACAACTTCTATACGGCGACGGTGTATGAAAAAGGCGCCGAAGTCGTGCGCATGATGCAGACGATGATCGGCCGCGAGGCATTCCGCGCCGGCATGGACATCTACTTCGCCCGGCACGACGGCGAAGCCGCCACCGTCGAACAGTTCATCCAGTGCTTCGCCGACGCCAGCGACCGCGACATGTCGCAGTTCATGCGCTGGTATTCGCAGGCCGGCACTCCCGAGGTGACCGTCAAGACGCAGTTCGACGCCGAGAGCGGCACCTACCGCATCACGCTGAAGCAAACCGTGCCGCCGACGCCGGGCCAGGCCGAGAAAGCGCCGATGGTCATTCCATTGCGCATGGGGCTCCTCGACAAGAACGGGCGCGAGTTACCGATCGTGCCGGCCGAGGGAGGCGCCATTGGAGGCGACGTCCTGATGCTCGACAAGGCCGAGCAGACGCTCAGCTTCTCCGGCATGGCGGACAAGCCGGTCCTGTCGATCAATCGCGGCTTTTCGGCACCCATCAAGCTCACCACCGACCTCAGCAATGCCGATTTCGCGTTGCTGGCCCGGCACGACAGCGATCCTTTCAACCGCTGGCAGGCGCTGCAGAGCACGGCCATTCGCCTTTTGACCGACAATGTGTCGCGCCTGCGCGCCGGCGGCATGCCGCGCGCCGACGACAATCTGATCGCCGCGCTCGGCGCCATCCTCAATGACGAAAGCCTCGAGCCCGCCTTCATCGCGCTGGCGCTGACGCCGCCGGGCGAAGGCGATATCGCGCGCGAGATCGGCCGCGACATCGATCCGGACAGGATCCACCTCGCACGGCAGGCGCTGCGCGAGGATATCGGCATTCGCCTCGGCGCCGGTCTGTCGTTCACCTATGAGCGGCTCGCGTCGGGCGAGCCCTATTCGCCGGACGCCGCCTCCGCCGGCCGGCGGGCGTTGCGCAACGTGGCGCTCGACCTGATGGCGGCGACCGGCTCGTCGCCGGCCATCACCCGCGCCGCCGATCAATACGCCGCCGCCGACAACATGACCGACCGCATGGCCGCGTTGGCGACCTTGGCGCAGCACGAGGTGCCGGAGCGCGCCGAGGCGCTCGCCGACTTCTACAAGCGCTACGCCGACAATGCGCTGGTCATCGACAAGTGGTTCTCGCTGCAGGCCGCAAGCCCGCACAAGTCGGCGCTCGACAAGGTCAAGGCGCTGACCGGCCATCCCGCGTTTTCCTTTGGTAATCCGAACCGCGTCCGCGCGCTGATTGGCGCCTTTGCGCAAGGGAATTTGATGCAGTTCAACCGCGCCGACGGCGCCGGTTTCGCCTTCGTCGCCGACAGCATTCTCGCCATCGATCCGAAGAACCCGCAGCTCGCGGCGCGGCTTGCCACCGCCTTCCGCACCTGGCGCACGCTGGAAAACGGCCGCCGCGCGCTGGCCGAAGCGCAATTGCGACGCATCAAGGCGAGCCCCAACCTGTCGCGCGACCTCGCCGACATCGTCGAGCGCGCGCTCGGCTGAGTGACGCGCCCGGCAGGCCCTTGATCGGACTCACATTTCGGTGGGTAACGATTTTTAAATAATTGACTCCGGCGGACTCTCGACAAATCAGCCGCCATCGATTCCAATCACTCAACTGATTCGGTACGGTTTGCGGCGTCCGAATTCGGGGTCGGGGAAATCGAAAACGGAGGCCTGCTATGGCGCGCGCCCATGTGGCGAGTGCGTCCGCATCGAGCGATTCCATCAAGGGCCTCGCGCAATCGATCGCCAAGCCGGCGTATCGGCGCCTCCTCACAGCGGAGCCCTTGCTACGCCGAGCGGTACCGGTGCTCATCATCGCGTTTCTCGTGACGATCTGCGTCGGCGCCGTCGTCCAGGTGCTCGATCAGCGCCGCCAGACCATCGACAGCGCCGCGCTTTCGATCGATGCCGCCGCCGACGTCGTTGCGTCGCGTCTGCAACGCCCCCTCAAGAACGCCCGCGACGCCATCGAACGTCCCCAGCAACTGCTTGCCGACGCCCTGCCGAACTGGGCCGCCAGCAGTGGCCGCAGCTTCCTGATCACCGACGCGCACGGCGCCGTAACCGCCGCTATTCCCGCCACGGATCGCACCATCGGTCGCCGCCTCATCGATCTCATCGGAGCGACGCAGCCGCTGACGACCTTCGGCGCCGACGCCGGCGTCCTCGAGATCACCACCCCCGCCGGCGACCGCGCCCTCGCCACCGTCCGTACCTTGAACGCTCCGTTCGGCCAGCTTGCGGTGGTGCAGTCCCGCGATGCCGCGATCCACACCGCGCGCTCGCTCACCACCCTCACAGTGACCTTGTCGACGACCACCGGCTTCGTCGTGTTGATCCTCGGCTTTGCCTTTCACTGGCAGGCGACGCGCGCCCGCGAGGCCGATGTAATCTACGAGACCGTCCGCTCTCGCATCGATACGGCTCTGAACCGCGGCCGCTGCGGCCTGTGGGACTGGGACCTCGCCCGCGGCCGCATCTTCTGGTCGCAGTCGATGTTCGACATGCTCGGTCTCGAAGCCAAGGAAGACCTGCTGTCGTTCGGCGATGTCAGCAAGCTGGTGCACCCCGACGACGTGCAGCTCTACGATCTTGCCCGCGACCTCGCCGAGGAGCGCACTGCGACCATCGATCAGTCCTTCCGCATGCGCCACGCCGGCGGCCAGTGGATCTGGCTGCGGGCGCGCTGCGAACTGGTGCGTCAGCCGAACGACCAGGGCTTGCACCTGATCGGCATCGCCGTCGACATGACCGAGCAGAAGAGCCTGGTCGAGAAGACCGCCGCCGCCGACCTGCGCCTGCGCGACGCCATCGAGACCATTCCGGAAGCCTTCGTGCTGTGGGACGCCGACAACCGGCTGGTGCTCTGCAATTCGAACTTCCAGGAACTGCACACCCTGCCCGACGAAGCGATCGTCGCCGGCGCGACGTATGAATCGGTTGTGTCGCAAGGCCGCGAGCCGGTCGTGCGTCGCACCGTTAACGGCAACGGTCCGACCCAGCCGGGTGCCCGCACCTTCGAAGCGCAGCTCGACGACGGCCGCTGGCTGCACATCAGCGAACGGCGCACCAAGGACGGCGGTTACGTGTCGGTCGGTACCGACATCACCACCATCAAGGCCCACGAAGAAAAGCTGGTGGACAGCGAGAAGCGCCTGATGGCGACCATCGCCGATCTGCGCACCTCGCAGCAGCGCGCCGAGGAGCTCGCCGGCAAATACGCCGCCGAGAAAACCCGCGCCGAGGAAGCAAACCAGGCAAAGTCGAAGTTCCTCGCCAATATGAGCCACGAACTGCGCACGCCGCTCAACGCCATTATCGGCTTTTCCGAGATCATGCAGTCCGGAATGTTCGGCCCGCTCGGCGCCGCGAAATACGAGGAATACTGCTCCGACATCCACACCAGCGGCCAGTATCTTCTCGACGTCATCAACGACATCCTCGACATGTCGAAGATCGAGGCCGGCCGGATGCGGCTCGACTTCGAAGATCTCGCCGTCGACGGCCTGCTCGCCGAATCCATCCGCGTGGTATCGGCGCGCGCCAGCGAAAAACACCTGTCGCTGACGTCCCGCATCGCCTCCGACCTGCAACTCCGCGCCGATCGCCGCGCGCTCAAGCAGATCGCGCTCAACCTCTTGTCGAACGCCGTCAAGTTCACGCCCGCCGGCGGCCACGTCACCGTGCGCGGCCGCACGACCGATCATTGCTTCGTGCTCAGCATCGCCGACAGCGGCATCGGCATCGCGCCCGATGCGCTGGCGCGGCTTGGCCGGCCCTTCGAGCAGGTCGAAAGCCACATCAGCAAGACGCATCAGGGCTCGGGCTTGGGGCTCGCCATCGCCAAGTCGCTGGCCGAACTGCATGGCGGCCGCATGCGCATCCGCTCGACGCCCGGCCGCGGCACCGTCGTCACCGTGCGCCTGCCGCTGCTGCCGCAATGCGCGCTGCCGAAGGAAGAAGCGGCGTAAGCGCTACGGCTCCGCGCCCAGAATACGCACGAAACTCGCCCGCACCTTGGCCTGCGTTTCGATCAGCGTCGCGTTGAGCGTGGCGAAATCCGGCACGTCCGCGGCGCGGATCAAGAGGCGCAACAGGCCCGGCCCGGCCGTCTTGGCGTCGAACGGCCCGGCAAGGCAAAGGCGCAGGATCTGCGTCAGGTCCTGATAGAGCTGCGCGGCCGGGCGCAGCACTTCGGCATCCTCCACCGAGATCAGGCGCAACTGCCGCGCCGCCTCGAGCACGCGCGCCGTCGATGCTTCCAGAATGGCGGGATGCTCATGCGCGTGCACGAGCTGCAAATACTGCGCGATGAATTCGAGGTCGATCAGACCGCCGACCGCGTATTTCAGATCCCACGGATTGGCGTCGCCCTTCTCCTGGGCGATGGCGCCGCGCATTTCCACGACGTCGCCGGCGATCAGGCCGGCGTCACGCGGCTGGCACAGGATATCCCGGATCACGGCCTTGATGCGCTCGCCGAACGCCTCCGGCGCGGCGACGACGCGCGCGCGCGTCAGCGCCATGTGCTCCCAGGTCCAGGCTTCGTTCTCCTGATAGTGGACGAAGCTGCCGAGCTGGGTCGCCAGCGGTCCGGCCTGTCCGGACGGCCGCAGGCGCATGTCGACCTGGTACAGCGCGCCGTAATTCGTTTGCGCCGTCAGTGTGTTGATCAGGCGCTGCGTCAGCCGGGCGAAGTATTGCGCCCCGTAGAGCGAGCGCCGACCGTCGGATTCCGGCTGTTCTTGGTCGAAATCGTAGATCAGGATGAGATCGAGATCGGAGGTGGCGGTCATTTCGCGGCCGCCGAGCTTGCCCATGGCGATGACGGCGGCCTGCTCGTCCTTCACGTGGCCGTAGGTCTGCGCGAAATTCTCAGCCACGGCGCGATTGACCGCGCGCAGCACGGCATCGGCCAGCCGCGCATAGGCCTCGCCCGCCGCCCGCGCCGACAGCGTTCCCGACAGGATACGCACGCCGATCAGGAACATGTATTCGAGGCCGAAGACGCGGATGCGCTCGAGCAGGTCCTCGTCGTAGCGCGCCTGGGCGAGCGCGACATCCAACCGCCGCTGCAATTCCTCGTCATCGGGGAGCGCGCCGAAGAAGCTCGGATCGACCAGCGCATCCATCACCTCCGGATGCCGCGCCAGTGTGTCGCCGAGCCGCGGCGCCGCGCCGAGCACCAGCGCGGTGAGCGCGATCAGGTCCGGCCTTTGTCGCAACAGCGACAGCAGCCGCGCCGCGCCGTGCAGGTTGGCGAGGAAGTGATCGAACAGCACCAGCGTAGCGTTCGGGTTGTCGGTGCGGCCGATCTGCTCGAGCAGAACCGGCAGCAGCGCCATGAGTTGGCCGCGCACGGTGTCGCCCACCAGCGAACGATGCTCGCCTTTGAGCCATTGGCGCACGATGTGGGACGCTTCCAGCGGCGCGCGGAATCCCATGCCGCCAAGCAGCGCCACTGTCTTTTGATCGTCGGCCTGGTCGGGGAAGTTCAGGACCGGCGCGTCGGCTTCAGTTTCCTGCTTCTCGAACAGCCGCTCATAGTGGCGCTGTACCGTCGACAGGTGGCCGACCAGCGCCTTGGCGAAGGCGTCGCGATCGGCGAAGCCGAAGAACCGAGCAAATCGCTCCACCTCCGCTCGCGTTTCCGGCAGCTTCTGCGTCTGCTCGTCATTGACCATCTGCAGCCGATGCTCGACGGCGCGCAGGAAGATGTAAGCCGCTTTCATGTCGTCGCGCGCGGCGGCGTCGATCCAGCGGTCCTCGCACAACTTGTCGAGCGTCGTCAGAGTGTCGCGATCGCGTAGATGCGGGTTGCGGCCGCCCGCAATCAATTGCTGGGTCTGCGCGAAGAATTCGATCTCGCGGATGCCGCCGCGGCCGAGCTTGATGTTATGCCCTTCGACCGCGATCTCGCCATGGCCGCGGAAGGCGTTGATCTGCCGCTTCATCGCATGCACGTCGGCGACGGCGACAAAATCGAGATACTTGCGCCACACGAACGGCGCCAACTCGTGCAGGATGGCCTCCCCCGCGGCAATATCGCCGGCGCAAGGACGCCCCTTGATGAGCATCGCGCGTTCCCAGTTCTGTCCGGAGCTCTCGTAATAGGACAAAGCCGCCGGCGTCGAGATGGCGATGCCGGTCGATCCGGGATCGGGCCGCAACCGCAGATCGGTGCGGAACACGTAGCCGTCGCCGGTGTGTTCCTGCAAAATCTTTACGACTCGCTGAGTGATGCGCACGAAGGTCGGCGCCGCTTCGACATCGTCGGCCAGCGGTGCCTTGTCAGGATCGAAAAAGACGATGAGATCGATATCGCTCGAATAATTCAGTTCGAATGCGCCCATCTTGCCCATGGCAAGGACGATGTAGCCGCTCCCGATATCCGCCTGCGCGAAATCGCCGAGCTTGAGCTTTCCGGCATTCGCGGCTTCGCGCAACGCAAAGCGCACTGCGGATCGAACAGCGGTGTCGGCGAGATCGGTGAGTGCGTGGGTGGCGCGCATCACCGGCCAGACGCCGCCGATGTCGGCGAGCGCGATCAGCAGCGCCGCCTCCGCTTTCATGCGGCGCAGCGCGCGCATCGCGGTTTCGATCTCTTCCGCCTCGGCAGCGATGCGACCGTGCGCGGCGAGGATTTCGGCGAGGTGATGGTCCGGATCGGACTGCAGCAGCGCCACAAAGCGCGCGGGATCGGCGGTGACGAGGTCCCAGAGGAAAGGCGAACTCTCAGCCAGGCTGGCGAGCAAGGCGGCCACCATGGGCCGGGCGCCCAGCGCCTCGCTCAGGCCTGCTGCGGGCGGCGTCGCGGCCAGCCATTCCTGCACGCGCGCATGCGCTGCCGGCCCGTCATTGAGCGAGGGCGCGGAAACGATACGTTCGGCCAGCGTCAGCCCGGCATGCTGATTCGGCGCATTCATCCCGCCATCTGTAGCGGGCCGGCGCGCGGCAAGGCAATGATGCTCTTCAGGCCGGGGGCGTTGTCGGCGAGCGTCAGTTCGCCGCCGTGCAAGCGTGCGACCGCGGCAGCCAGGCTCAGGCCCAGACCGGAACCCGGTAGCGAGCGGCTCTGCTCCAGTCGCACGAAACGCTCAAGCGCCCGCGCCCGGTCGGCCTCGGGAATGCCCGGGCCATTGTCGGCGACGGTGAGCAGCACCAGGTCGCCGTCGTTGGCGGCACGGACGACGATTTCGAGCGGCGGGGCGTCGGCGGGGCGGTCCGGCGCCACGCAATACTTGATGGCGTTATCGACGAGATTGGCGACGGCCTGACTGACCAGATCGCGATTGCCTTTCAGGATCGCCGCCCCCTCCGCATCGACCCGGAGGGCGATGCCCTTCTCTTCGGCGAGCGGCTCATAGAGTTCGCCGATGTCGCGCGCCACGTCGGCGGCGTCGAAGTCCTCCATGTCGTCGCGCGCCTGACCGGATTCGGCGCGCGCGATCATCAAAAGCGCATTGAAGGTGCGGATCAGGCCGTCGGATTCCTCGATCGTGCCTTCGAGCGCTGCGCGGTATTCGGCCTCGCTCGAAGCGGTGCGCAGCGCCTCCTCGGTGCGGTTGCGCAGCCGCGTCAGGGGCGTCTTGAGATCGTGGGCGATGTTGTCGGAGACTTCCTTGAGGCCATGCATCAGCGCCTCGATGCGCTCGAGCATGATGTTGAGGTTCTCCGCCAGACGATCGAGTTCGTCGCCAGTGCCATCGACCGGCAGCCGCTCGCCGAGATCGCCGGCCATGATGCTGCGGCTGGTCTCGGTCATGGCGTCGACACGGCGCAGCACGCGGCGGGTGACGAACAGGCCGCCGCCGAAGCCGAGCACGATGACGAGCGCCACCGACCACCGGCCGGCGGACAGCACGATGTCGTAGAGCCGCTCGCGCTCCTCGAGATCGCGGCCCACCAGGATCCGGAAACCGCCGGGCAATTGGAAGACGCGCACCAGCGCGTGATGAGTCGGCTGGGTACCGGCCTCGGTCTCATCGAGCCGGCGGTACGGCGTTTCGATCCAGCCGCTGCTCTCCAGAATCCCCGGCGGCAGGGCCGTGACATTGCCGGAGAGCGTGTCGCCATTGAACGTCGTCACCAGGTAGAGGCTAGAGCCCGGTCGCCGCGCCCGCGCGTCCACCGTCAGCACCAAACGGCGGATGCCGCCGAGTCGGTATTGCTCGGACAGGCCGGTGATCTCGGCGTTGACGGTGTCGGTGATCTGTTCGGTGATCAGGCGGCGCGTGTTGAGCGCGAAATAGCCAAGCAGCGCCACGGCGAACAGCGCGAAGACCGTCAGGTAGACCAGCGTCAGCTTGAAGGTGGTGGTACGGAACAGCTTGCCCAGCCCGGACAGCGGCCGCGCTTTCTTCTCATTCGCCGGGGAAGCCTGATTCATAAACCTACTGTAGACGAGCCGGTGGACGGGCCCTAGGGGCCCCTGCCGCGGCCGGCTCCCTCAAAACCGGGCCTAACGGGCGCCGTCGCGGATCATATAGCCGGCGCCGCGTACGGTGTGCAGCAGCGGCTGGGCAAAGCCTTTGTCGATCTTGGAGCGCAGGCGAGAAATGTGCACGTCGATGACGTTGGTCTGCGGGTCGAAGTGATAGTCCCAGACATTTTCCAGCAGCATGGTGCGGGTCACCACCTGCCCGGCGTGCTTCATGAGATATTCGAGCAGACGAAATTCGCGCGGCTGCAAGGTGATCTCTTCCTCGCCGCGCCGCACCATATGCGACAGCCGGTCGAGATGCAGGTCACCGACCTTGAGCTCGGTCTCCTCGTTGCGGCCGCCACGGCGGCGCGACAACAC
>JAHCKF010000116.1 GCA_026125925.1 Pseudolabrys sp. | reverse complement strand
GTCGGCGCCATCGTCGTCATCAATGCCGTCGGCACCGCTGTGGTCGGCGACGGCCCGCATTTCTGGGCGGCGCCGTTCGAGCAGAACGCGGAGTTCGGCGGGCGCGGCATGCCGCCGCAGGTCAAGCGCAGCGACCTCGCCATCCGCGCCAAGGGCGGGCCGCAGGAGAACACCACGATCGCGCTGATCGCGACCGATGCGAAACTCAATAAGGCACAATGCAACCGCCTCGCCGTCATGGCGCAGGACGGCCTGGCGCGCGCCATCTATCCGGTGCACACGCCGCTCGACGGCGATGTCGTGTTTGCGGCGGCGACCGGCAAGAAGAAACTCGCCGACCCCTTCTACGGTCTCGCCGAGCTTGGCATGGTCGCCGCCAATGTCATGGCGCGAGCCGCGGCGCGCGGCGTCTACGAGGCCAAGGCCCTGCCCTTCCCGGGCGCCCTACCGGCCTGGCGTGACCGGTTCGGCTGAACCTGAAACTTTATCGGCGGCCAAGGCGTTTCCCGGACATGCCTTCGAGCGTCATCCAGACCTTCGCCTACGACAGCGAACACAGCCGTCTCACGGTGACGTTCGTCAGCGGCCGCGTGTATGAATACTACCTGGTGCCGCCGTCGGTCGCCGCAGCGTTTCGCGCGTCGCGGTCCAAGGGCACGTATTTCAACAAATTCGTCCGCGACCGCTATCACTGCCGCGAGATCAAGGCGGCCTAGCCAGTAAAGCGCTCGGCGGCGAAACCCTTCGGATCGAGGAACGGCGTCTCGCCGCTCATCATCTCGCCGATAAGGCGCCCGGTGACGGGGCCGAGCGTCAGGCCCCAGTGCGCGTGACCGATCGCCAGCCATAGGCCCTTCTGTCCCGGCGCGCGGCCGATGACCGGCCGCGAATCCGGGAAGCACGGCCGCGAACCGAGCCAGGTGCGGTCCTCGGCGCGCGAGCCAATCTTGTAGAGTTCTTGCAGCTTCGGCATGAGGCGGTCGAACTGGGCCGGCGTTGCCGCCGCATCGCGCGCCGCGAACTCCGCACCGGTGGTGACGCGGATGCCCTGCCGCATCGGCGTGACCAGATAGCCGTTGGCGACATCGACCACCGGCCGCGTCAGCGGCGCACTGTCTTCGGTCTTGAAGTGCCGGTGATAGCCGCGCTTGAAGCCCATCGGCAGTTTGAGGCCGAGCGGCGCCAGCAGGTCGGGCGCCCACGGTCCCAGCGCCACGACGACCTCCGGCGCGTCGATCGGGCCTTCCGCGGTTTCGACCCGCCAGCCATTGCCGGAGCGATGCAGGCTGAGCGCATCGCCCTTGAGCGTGATGCCACCGAGCGTGGCAAAACGCGCCGCGTAAGCCTGCGTCACGGCCAGCGGATCGCTCAGGCTCACCGCCGCCGGCCAGTAGGTCGCGTGCCTGAACACCTTGTTGAGCGACGGCTCGAGCGCCCGCGCGCCGTCGGCATCCAGGGTTTCGACCGGAACGCCGAATTCGCGCGCCAGATCGAGCTCCTTGCGCAAGGCCGCGAATGCCGCATCGTCGCGGTACAGCTTGATCCAGCCGTTGCGACGCAAATACTGCGTCGCGCCGGATTCCAGCATCAGCGCCTCGTGCTCGGGTATGGCACGGGCAAACAGCGGCCGGTTGATGCGCGCCGTTTCCATGATCGCCGCCGGCCGCGAGGCGGCACGGAACTTCATCAGCCACGGCGCGACCCACGGCAGAAAGCTCAGGTGATAATTGGCGTCACTGCCCTGCTTGAACGCCACGCGCATCAGCGCGCCCAAGCTCGCCGGAAACGCCGGCGGCAGGATGGTCGAGCCCTCGATAACCCCGGAATTGCCGTAGGACGTCTGCTCGCCCGGCGCGGCGCGGTCGATCAGCGCCACCGCCATGTTGCGCTTGACGAGTTGCAGGGCGATGGAAGTGCCGACGATGCCGGCGCCGAGAACGATCACGTCGGTGCGTGCCATGATGCTTGCTGGCCTTTTCCGCCCTTCAATTCAACCCCGGCACGGGCAACCGGGATCTGCCGCGGCGAATATGGATCAAGTTGCGACGCCGCGCTATCTAGGCAGACTACGCCGGGAGTTCGTCTGATATGCCATTTCTGCGCTTGCCCTTGGCCGCGCTCGCCTGGATTGGCCGGCAGGGCACGACGGGGCTCGTCGTCGCGATTTTCCTCAGCATCGCGGTGCCGCCGCTGGCGGCCTATGTGAAGCCCCACCTCGCCGAAACCGTCTTCGTGCTGCTGGTGTTCTCCTATCTGCGCACCGAGCCGGAAAAACTGCGTCAGGTGGTGCGCGCGCCGGGCCTCGCCATCGTCGCCTCGCTCTGGGCCATGATCGCGGCCCCGGTCCTCGCCGGCGGCGCGCTCAACCTGATCGGCCTGCCGAAGCTGGCGCCCGACCTCTACACCATCATGATCCTGCATGTGGCGATCGCGCCGATCGTGTCGTCGGCCGCTTTCGCCGCGCTGCTCGGGCTCGACATCGCCTTCACCATGGTGTCGGTCATCCTCTGCAACATGCTGTCGCCGGTGACCACCGTCGCCGTCAGCACACTCTTTCTCGGCACGTCGCTGATCTCGCCGCTCGACCTCGGCATCAAGCTGCTGGTGTTTCTGCTGGTGTCGGGCCTCGTCGCCATGGCGATCCGCCGCGTCGCCGGACAGGCGCGCATCGAGGCGAACAAGGAAACCATCGACGGCCTCAACGTGCTCGCGGTCTTCATCTTCGCCATTGCCGCCATGGACGGCGTGCCGCGCCACGTCATCGCCGATCCGCTCGGCGCCGCCATGCTGCTCGGCATCGCCATCCTGCTCGCGGCGGCGATGTTCGGCATCAGCGCGCTGGTCTTCATGCGCGCCGGCTTCGGCATTGGCACGGTGGTCGGCATGCTCGCCGGCTTCCGCAATCTCGGCACCATCATGGCCGCGATCGGCACCGCCCTGCCCGACCAGGCCTGGTTCTATTTCGCGCTGGTGCAGTTTCCGATCTATCTGTTCCCGGCGCTGATCAAGCCGTTCGTGCGGCGGCGCCAAAGCAATCAATCGTCCTGACGCAGCAACGCCGGCCCGCATGATACGGGCCGGCCCGTTATCGCATTAAACCTCAGATGACCGCCGAGACCGCGGCGCCGGCAGCGCTCATCAGGTGGCTCTGCAGCGCCATCAGTTCTTTCATCAGCGCCGAGCCGCCATTGCCCGAGGCGCCGTTGCCCGACGGCTTGTCGGCTTCGGACTGGCCGGCGTTCATGCCGGACGGCGGGCTCGTCGTCGAAGCTGTGCTGCCGTCGGCATAAGTGATGGTCGTCGTCACCGAGCCGTCGGCATGGGTCGTGGTGGTGGTCTTGGTGCCGCCGGCGTCGGAGCCGGAGGTCGGATCGTCGACATCGCCGCTGCCGGAGGCATCGGCCACGCCGGCATGGGCACCGTGGCCGTGATGACCGTGCGCTTTCCCGGCGGCCGCAAGTTCGCTCTGGCCGACCGAGCCGTCACCATCGCCGTCGAGCTTGGCGAAGACCGCGTCCGACAGCGACGTCGAAATGCCGTGCTGCGAGGCCGCCGCCTCGAATTCCGACTTGCTCACCTTGCCGTCGCCATCGGTGTCGAGCTTGCCGAACAGCTTGGCATTGTCCGGGTCGCTCGCCCCGTCGGTACCGGCCGCACTGGCCTTCTGCTGAAGGTCGATGAGCTGACGCATCATGTCGGGGCCGAACGGCGACTGCGCCGATGCCGATCCCGATGAGGACGGATCGGCGCTCGACGATGGAGCATCGCCGCCCGGCATCAGGAACGACAAGGGATCGAAGGATTGGCCGGCCTTGCTGGCGCCGCTCGCGCCCGCGTGTTGCAGCAGTTGCTGCCAGGAGGACAGCGGGCTGGTCGCCGCCGAGCCCACGGAGAGGGACATCTATACGAACTCCTCTTTGAACGCCGGAGTGCCGGCACACTTCGCCCCGTCCCGTTTCCGCTGCAAAACCTTTGCCAGCACCGCGATGATCGGAAATACCGAGGAGGCTCAGGCAGTTGTCCACAGCCTGGGCGGCCACGGCGGCGGGCTCACCGCGAAAAACCGGCAAATTCTGCCGTCTTGCGGGAAGCAATTTGCCCGGTCCCGGAGGCCGTGATACCCGAACCCGTCCCGGAGAAATGCGCTCATGACCCGTCCGCTCGCCATCGCGCCGTCGATCCTGGCCGCCGATTTCGCCAAACTCGGCGACGAGGTTCGCGCCATCGATGCCGCCGGCGCCGACTGGATCCATGTCGACATCATGGATGGCCACTTCGTGCCCAACATCTCCTTTGGCCCCGATGTGATGAAGTCGGTGCGCGGCGCCTCCAAGAAGATCTTCGACGTGCATCTGATGATCGCGCCGGTCGATCCCTATATCGAAGCCTTCGCCAAGGCCGGCGCCGACATCATCACCGTCCATGTCGAGGCCGGGCCGCATGTGCATCGCTCGCTCCAGGCGATCCGCGCGCTCGGCAAGAAGGCCGGCGTCGTGATGAACCCCGGCACGCCAGCCTCTTCGGTCGAGAACGTCATCGACATGGTCGACCTCGTTCTCGTGATGTCGGTCAATCCCGGCTTCGGCGGCCAGAGCTTTATTCCATCGGCGCTCGACAAGATCCGCTCGATCCGCGCCATGATCGGCGCGCGGCCGATCGATCTCGAGGTCGACGGCGGCGTCACCGCGGCGAATGCCGCCGACGTGGTGCGCGCCGGCGCCAACGTGCTGGTCGCCGGTTCGGCCGTGTTCAAGGGCGGCGCCTACAAGGAAAACATCGCCGCGATCCGCCAGGCCGGCAGCCTGGCGCGCGGCGAAGCGGCGTAAGAATTCCTGGCGGCCCCTCGGTTGTCATGGCCGGGCTTGACCCGGCCATCCCGATCAGGGACGCAGTGCCCACCTAAGCGAGATCGCCGGGACAAGCCCGGCGATGACAGGCTTCAATATGACGTTCGGTAAACAGACATGATCCCCCGTTACTCCCGCCCCGACATGGCCGCGATCTGGTCGCCGGAAACCAAATTCCGCATCTGGTTCGAAATCGAGGCGCATGCCGCCTCCGCCATGGCCGAGCTCGGCGTCATACCCAAGGAAGCCGCCGAGACCATCTGGGCCAAAGGCCGGGATGCCAAATTTGACGTCGAGCGCATCGATGCCATCGAAGCCGAGGTCAAGCACGACGTCATCGCCTTCCTGACCCATGTCTCGGAGATCGTCGGGCCGGAAGCGCGTTACATGCATTCAGGCATGACCTCGTCGGACGTGCTCGACACCTGCCTCAACGTGCAGCTCACGCGCGCCGCCGACATCCTGATCAAGGACATCGACACGCTGCTCGCCGCGCTCAAGCGCCGCGCCTTCGAGCACAAGCTGACGCCTACCGTCGGCCGCTCGCACGGCATCCACGCCGAGCCGACCACCTTCGGCCTGAAGATGGCGCAGGCCTATGCCGAGTTCTCGCGCTGCCGCGAACGCATGGTCGCGGCGCGCAAGGAAGTCGCGACCTGCGCCATTTCCGGCGCCGTCGGCACCTTCGCCCAGGTCGATCCGCGCGTCGAAGCCTATGTCGCCAGGCAGATGGGCCTCGAAGTCGAGCCGGTCTCGACGCAGGTCATCCCGCGCGACCGTCATGCCATGTTCTTTGCTACTTTAGGCGTCGTCGCCTCCTCGATGGAGCGCGTCGCCGTCGAGGTGCGCCATCTGCAACGCACCGAAGTGCTGGAAGCCGAAGAGTTCTTCTCGGAGAAGCAGAAGGGCTCCTCGGCGATGCCGCACAAGCGCAACCCGGTGCTGTCGGAGAACATCACGGGGCTCGCCCGCATGGTGCGCGGCTACGTCACGCCGGCGCTGGAGAACGTCGCGCTGTGGCACGAGCGCGATATCTCGCACTCGTCAGTGGAGCGCATGATCGGCCCCGATGCGACGGTGACCCTCGACTTCGCGCTCGCCCGCCTGTCGGGCCTGATCGACAAACTCCTGGTCTATCCGGCCAACATGCAGAAGAATCTCGATCGCCTCGGCGGCCTCATCCACTCGCAGCGCATCCTGATCGCGCTGACCAAGGCTGGCGTCACCCGCGAGGACGCCTATCGCCTGGTGCAGCGCAACGCCATGAAGGTGTGGCGCGGCGAGAGCAACGACTTCCTGTCGCTGCTCAAGGCCGACCCGGAGGTGAAGAAGGCGCTGAGCGACAAGGAGCTCGAGGCCAATTTCGACCTCGATCATCACTTCCGCCAGGTCGATACCATCTTCAAGCGGGTGTTCGGAGCATAGGCCGTGAAAACCTACACCAAGGTCAAATTTAAAAAATCAGATCTTGGCAGAGTTCACCCCGCTCATTTGAGCTACATCATCGCCGCCGCACATGCAGTAAATGAATTGAATTCAATCAGGATATATCAGATATTTGAACAGACCAATCTTGATGAAAAGCCGGCAGAGTACGCCTTCGTAATGATCAGGCAGCAGGTCTTGCTAAGGCACGCCACCGCGAAGATATACGAATTCAACCTAATGACGTCTCGGTACTTCGGATCAATAAAGAAGACTTTTCCATCTTTTGCTGAAAAATGGCGAAAAGAATACCTCCCTATTGCAAAAGACATTCGATCATCAGTCTGGCTCCCAATACTACGTAATAAGATGGCGTTTCATTTTTCGGCTGACGATTATATCGCCGGCTTCAGCAGAATAAAGGAGAGCCAAGATCTTTCGTTTATTTTTGGCGACAACGCCGGCGAAACTGCATTCACATTTGCAGAACAAATCATTGCGGCGCCATTGCTCGATTCTATTGGAATGGGAGACATACGACAGGGCTTAAAGAGGGTTTCCGCCTTTTCGAATAAACTGAGCTCGAAAATAATCTCTTTCGTCATCGCACACCAGAGAGAGGTATTCAGCAATTACGGAATTCTAAGAAACATCGAAAAAGTTAAGGCACATCCGGAGTCATTTGGAATTTACGATCACCAGTTCATTCCAGTGTTTGTAGCTGATCGAGACCACACCTAAGCCAATCTCGTCTTGCGACGTCCTGATCTGAGCCTTAACAAGCCCAGCATCGCTTAGCGACGCGGGGGGTTGAAACAGGCATCTCTACTACCGACAAAAAGAAGTCGGACGAGGCAGTTGCCGACGCGCATCAAATCCTGATGCGCGCCAGCGTCCGGCGATCAGCGATGATGGCCGCCGCCGTGAAATCCACCGCCGTGGAAGCCGCCGTGGAAACCACCATGGAAGCCGCCGCCATGGAAGCCGTGGAATCCGCCGTGGTGGAAGCCGTGGAAGCCGCCGTGGTGGAAGCCGCCATAGAAACCGCGGTGGAAGCCATAGAAGCGCGGCGCGGCGAAGGCGTAATCGTAGTCGTAGATCGGTTCGGCATAGACCGGCGAAGACGCGACGTACGTGTCGTCATCGTCGAGGTAGCTGGCGCTGGTGAAGCCGGTCCTGCCCTGCCAATCGATGCGGCACCAATTGCCTGAGCAATTGAGGACATCGACATCGGCACCGGCCGGCAGTGTGTCGATCACACTGTATGAAGTGCCCGGGCCGGCGCGCAAATGGACATCGTTGGTCACGGTCGCTGCCGAAGCAGCGCCAGCCGACAGCATCAGCGCGCCGGCGGCCAGTGCGAGAATTCGGAATTTCATGGCATCTGTCCTGTTGAGACGCCCCGCTTTCTCGTCACTTAGGCAGCGATCGCTGCTCCCGCACCTCGTCTTCTTTCACGTTTTCGTGGACCATCCCGCCGCTGGGCGGTTGCAGGCATGAAAAAGGCCTGACACGCGCGATATAGCGCGCGTCAGGCCGGGCTGTGGCTAGCGGTGATGCCCGCGATGACCGCGGTGCCCGCCGCGATGGTGCCAGCCGCCGCGATGACCGTGCCAGCGATGGCCGTGCCAGCGGGGCCCGGTGCCGAATCCAAATCCGAAGCTGACCACGGGCGGTGGCGCGACATAGATCGGCTCGGCGGCATAAACGGCGCCGCCACCACCACCGGCCAGGTAGCTGGCGCTGGCATAGCCGACGGCGCCCTGCCAGTTGACGCGGCACCACGAGCCGCCGCAACCGATGACATCGACATAGGCGCCAGCCGGCATGGTGCCGATGACGCGATAGCCGGTACCGGGACCGGAACGCAGATTGAGATCGTTGGTGACCGTCGCTGCCGAAGCAATTCCGGCGGACGCGATGAAGGCCGCAATGGCCAATCCTGCTGTCTTGAGGTTCATGATCTATATCCCAGAGTGAGTATTCGTCGCCCTTTTCAGGAAGAAAACGGATGGCGTCGCCGATGGTTCAGCGGGTGCGCCCCATTCATCATGAAACGGACCGTCGCCCGCGTCCCTGCTGCGACCTATTGTCACCGATGCGTGAACATGTCTTATGCTGCGGTTTCATGGCGAATCTAAACGAACGTTCAGGAAGCGCCGCGCCTGCCATCCTGATTTTTGATTCCGGCGTGGGCGGCCTGACCGTGTTCCGTGAGGTCATTGCGGCGCGGCCCGATGCGCGTTTCATCTATGTCGCCGATGATGCGGGCTTTCCCTACGGCAACCAGCCGCCCGACGCGCTGATCGAACGCATCGTCCGCGTCATGGGCGAGGCCATCGCCGCGCACCGCCCCGATCTTGTGGTCATCGCCTGCAACACCGCCTCGACATTGGCGCTCGCGGAACTGCGCAAGCGCTACACCGTGCCCTTCGTCGGCACCGTGCCGGCGATCAAGCCGGCCTGCGCGCAATCGAAATCCAAGCGCATTGCCGTGCTCGGCACCAAGGCGACCGTATCGCTCGAATACACCCGGGCGCTGATCCGCGAGTTTGCCGGCGGCTGCGACGTCGTCCTCGTCGGCTCGCCGAAGCTTGCCAGCATCGCCGAGCTCGAATTGTCGGGCATGCCGGCCACTGATGCCGACATTGCCGCCGAGATCGCGCCCTGCTTTGTCGATGCCGATGGCCGCAAGACCGACGCCGTCGTGCTCGCCTGCACGCATTATCCGCTGCTGACGGAGCGTTTCCGCACGCTCGCACCCTGGCCGGTTGACTGGATCGATCCGGCGCCGGCGATCGCGCGGCGCGTCGCCGACCTGCTGCGCGAACGGCCGAACGCGGCGGCCGCAACGCC
>JAHCKF010000115.1 GCA_026125925.1 Pseudolabrys sp. | reverse complement strand
CGAAAATGCTGCTTTCTCCCTCCCGGCGCAGCGACGTGCCGCCCTTCATCGTCATGGACGTGATGGCGGCGGCGGCGCGGGCCGAGGCGGAAGGCCGCGACATCATCCACATGGAAGTGGGCCAGCCGTTCCAGCCGGCGCCGAAAACCGCGCTGGAAGCGGCGCGGACGGCCCTGAGCAACCGGATCGCCTATACCGAGGCGCTTGGCATGCCCTCGCTGCGTGCCCGCATCGCACGGCATTACGCCGACACCTACGGCCTCGACCTCGATCCGGGGCGGGTGGTGGTGACCACCGGCTCGTCCGGCGGCTTCATGCTGGCGTTCCTGACCCTGTTCGAAGCCGGCGACCGGGTGGCGCTCGCCAATCCCGGTTATCCGCCATACCGGCACATTCTGACCGCGCTCGGCTGCGAGCCGGTGCTGATCGAAACTTCGGCGGAAACGCGCTGGGTGATCTCGCCCGAGGCGCTGATCGAGGCGCACCGCAAGACGCCGCTCAAGGGCCTGCTGGTGGCAAGCCCGGCCAATCCGACCGGCACCATGATGGATGCGCAGTCGCTGGCGCGGCTGATCTCGGTGGCGGAGGCCGAAGGCATCAAGGTGATCTCCGACGAGATCTATCACGGCCTCGACTACGCCTTCGCTGCGGAGACGGCGGCGAAATTGTCCGACCGCGCGGTGATCATCAATTCGTTCTCGAAATACTTCTGCATGACCGGTTGGCGTATCGGCTGGCTGGTGATGCCGGAGCCGCTGACGCGCTCGGTCGAGCGCTTGCAGCAAAACTTCGCCATCTCGGTGCCCGCGCTGTCGCAGATCGCGGCGGAAGCCGCCTTCGACGGCCGCGAGGAGATGGAGGCGGTCAAGCACGCCTATCAGGAGAACCGGCGCATTCTCACCGAGGGCCTGCCGCAAGCCGGGCTCGAGAAATTCCTGCCCGTCGATGGCGGGTTCTATCTCTATGCCGACATCTCGCGCTTCTCGAACGACAGCCTCGACTTCGCCAAGCGCATGCTGAGCGAAGCCGATGTCGCGGCGACGCCCGGTATCGATTTCGATCCCGTCAACGGCCACAATTTTCTGCGCTTTTGCTACGCTGGCTCCGCCGCCGAGATGCAAGAAGCCGTGAAGCGCATCGGAGCGTGGCTCAAACGCTGATCAGGTCACTGGCCGCAAGAAGGTGCGCTCCTCGCTGAGAATGAAACGCTCCCGCTCGGCGAAGGCGAAATTCGCGCGCCCCTCGGCATCCGCTTTCAGTCTGGCGCGGTAGCTCTCGTAGGCGGCAAGGCTCTCGAATGAGACCAGGGCGATCGCGATATTGTTGGTGCCTTCGTGCGGCATGAAATAGCCGATCAGGTTGCCGCCGCTCTGTGGAATGATGGTGAGCCAGCGGCGGGCATATTCCTCGAACGCATCGCGTTTGAACGGATCGAGCACGTATCGAATGCAGCAGGTGACTGTCATGGCGCCATCTCCATTTGGCGCAGGACAGCACGGGGCCGCAGCGAGATGTTTCGGTCAGCGCCGAAGCGTTGGCGGCGCGGAGCCTGACAGGCGTTTCGCCGCGGTGACGATCGCGAAGGCGGCAAACACCATCCAGTAGACGTCGAGATGGGCGCGGTGGCTGGTTTGCGCGGAGAACACCGCGGCAACGCCGATGAAGGCGACGAACAGCGCCGCGACGAGCCAGGTGTCCTTGCGTCGCCAGGTTATGAGCATGCCGGCGATGCCGAACAAGGCGACCGGCAGATAGCTTGCCGCGTAGGCCCATTGCGCCGGGCCCGAGCGATACGGTGTGATGCGCGAGGAGAAAGCGATGGCGATCTTGCGCACGGCGTTGCGCGCGAAATCGAGCGGATGACCGAGGATGTAGTCGCGGGCGCGCGCGCCATACCAGCCGTCGGCGGCGCGCGGGTTGGTCGGTGATGCTCGCAACGCCTCCCGTTCTTCCGGCGTGAAGCGCGAGCGGGCGAGAGCGGTGCTGGCGTCGATCGACTCCGCCGGGAAGCGCGAGAAGGTATCGGGATTGTTGCCGACCCACAATTCGTAGCCGACATCGGTGCTCAGCGCCGCCTTGCCGGTATGCAGCGCCGTCGTGGCGAGCCACGGCGAGAGCAGCGCGAAACAGGTGAGCGTCGCGGTGAGCGCGCCGCGCAGACGGTCGCGCGCCACCGGCGCGGCGCCCGCGACGGCGATCCAGATGACGATGAGGGCGACGGCCGGCGCCAGCGATGCACGGGTAAGCAGCGTCGCGCCCAATGCGAGACCGGCGAGGAGCCAGCCGGCGGTGCGGCCGCGACGGTCGGCGCGCAGGGTCAGCCACACCGAGAGCGCCAGCGTGAAGGTCGTGAAGGTGGTGTCCTGCAGGGCCGTGTCGTGGAAGACGTAATACGGATAAAAGGCGGCGAGGGCGCAGGCAATGAGGCCAACCCGGACCCCGAACATGTCGCGACCGATGAGAAAGGCCATCAGCGCGGTGCCGGCGCCGATCAGCGCCTGCGGGACGACGATCAGCAGGTAGTTTTTGGCGATCAGCGCCGTCAGCGCGAGGAAGGCCGGATAGAGCGGCGGGCGGGGGCAACGGTCGCCGTCGCAGAAGGCGCCGGTCGCGGCGATGCGCTCGGCAAGCCGATAGAAGGACGTGTAGCCCTGTGTCCAGAAGGCGTCCTCGCCGAGGGCGACGCGGACACCGAGCCGTGCGGCGAATGCGGCGACCAGCAGACCGGCGAGGATTATGTAAAGGCCGCGGCCGGTCGGGAAGGCGGCAGATGAATCGCTTGTCGCTGATGCCGGCATGCCGCGATGCTAGCACCGCGGCGCGACGTTCGCGAAATCCGCTGACGTCAGAATTCGACGTCGAGTTCGACAACCTCGTCGGGCTCGGCCATGGCGCCGTCGATCCACTCCTTCACCGCCGGCAGATCCATGATCGCTTGGCAATAAGCGGCGCAGTCTGAGTCGAGCTTGACGTCGTAGGTGATGAAACGCGTCACCACCGGCGCGAACATGGCGTCGGCCATGCCCGGCGTCGCGCCGAACAGATAGGGGCCGCCGCTGGTCGCCAGGCATTCGCGCCAGATCGAGATGACGCGATCGATGTCGGCCTGCGCGCCGGCCCACACCTTGAAACCTGGATGCCGCGCCTTGAGGTTCATCGGCAGCGCCGAGCGCAAATTGGTGAAACCGGAATGCATCTCGCCGCAGATCGAACGGCAGTGCGCGCGCGCGGCGCGCTCCTTCGGCAGCAGGCCGCAGTCGGGAAAGGTCTCGACGAGATATTGCGCGATCGCCAGCGTGTCCCAGATATTGACGCCGTCATGCGTCAGGCACGGCACCAGGAACGAGGGCGAAAGCAGCAGCAGTTCGGCGCGGGTGGAAGGGTCGTCGCTGGCGACCGGCTGCTCCTCGAACTCGAGACCGGCAAGTTTGCACAATAGCCAGCCGCGCATCGACCAGGAGCCGTAGTTCTTGCTGGCAATGGTGAGAGAAGCCTTGGCCGGGGCGAGCGAGTCCATGAGATGAGCATCCCTTCGACGCAGCCCGGCCTCGTCAGCTTAGCCGAAAACCGAGAGCGATCAATCGTTTCCCGTCGGCGGCAGCAATACCGGGGCGGCGGTTGTCCCCGGCCTTCCGGCAGGCCAAGAATTATCTCGCAGTGCAGCATGAATTGGACTAGCGTTGCAAGCAGGGTTCGCCGGGACCCACCGGGGATTGGATGCTCTATCAGGCCTATCAGGCGCATTCGGATTTTCTCGATCCGCTGCGCCAGTTCGCCTCCTTGGCGGCCGGCACTGTCGGTGCGCGCCTTAATGGCGCTGCGCGGCCCTCTATGCTCGGCAACATGTCGGCGGCCTACGAACTCCTGGCACGTGCCCGGCTGACGCATACGCGGCCGAGCTACGGCATCGACAGCGTCATGGTCGGCAACCAGGAAGTTGGCGTTACCGAAGAGGCGGCCGATGTCACGCCGTTCGGCACGCTGCTGCATTTCAAAAAGGACACGGACCAGGAGCAGCCGCGCGTGCTGATCATCGCGCCGCTATCGGGGCACTTCGCCACGCTGCTGCGCGCCACCGTGCGCACCATGCTGGCCGAGCACGATGTCTATATCACCGACTGGCACAATGCCCGCGACGTGCCGCTGTCCGCCGGCCGGTTCGGCTTCGACGATTATACCAGCCACCTCATCCGCTTCCTCGAAAAGATCGGACCCGGCGCGCACATGGTCGCGGTGTGCCAGCCTTGCGTGTCGGCGCTGGTGGCGGCGAGCGTGATGGCGCAGGGCGATCATCCGGCGCAGCCGCGCTCGATGACGTTGATGGCAGGTCCGATCGATACGCGGGTCCAGCCGACCAAGGTCAACGAGCTGGCCAAGAGCAAGACGATCGAGTGGTTCGAGAACAACATGATCGCCACGGTGCCGGCGCGCTATGCCGGCGGCGGGCGGCGCGTCTATCCGGGCTTCGTCCAGCTCATGGCCTTCATGTCGATGAACATGGACCGCCACGTCAAAGCGCACCGCGAACTCTATATCAACATCGCCAGCGGCAATACCGAGAAGGCCGAGCAGACCAAGGCGTTCTACGACGAGTATTTCGCCGTGCTCGATCTTGCCGCCGAGTTCTATCTCGAGACGGTGAAACTGGTGTTCCAGGACCACACGCTGCCGCTCGGCGAATTGACCTATCAGGGGCGCAAGGTCGAGCCGGCCGCGATCAAACGCACCATGCTGTTCACGGTCGAGGGTGAGAAGGACGACATCTGCGCCGTCGGGCAGACTTTGGCGGCGCACGACCTGTGCACGTCACTGCGGCCGTACCGCAAGCGCCATCACATGCAGGCCGGCGTCGGCCATTACGGCGTGTTCTCCGGCAAGACCTGGCAGAACCAGATCTATCCGCAGGTCAAGAACGTCATCCTGCAGAGCGACTGAGCGCGCTTTAGCGTACCCCGAGCAGGCGCTGGAACAAGGTGCCGCCGAGAAAGCGCGAGAACACGATGAAATACAGGATGACGATGCCGAACAGCGCGAAGGCCGGCGCGCCGTTGAGCTCGAAGCCGCCTTCGGTCGTGCCGCCGGAGAACTGCGCGATCGCATAACCGGCGACGATGAAGATGAAGAAGAAATCCAGGATCGCGGCGAAGACCTTGCGGGTGGTCGACACCGGTTTCGGCTGGGTGATGTCCTGTTGCGACATGATGCGTGCTCCTGGGGTTACTTTTCGGAGGCGGGCCGCACCCGCACATTGATCGAAATCGGCTTCCACTCTTCTTCGGTCACGAGAAAATCCAGCTCATAGTGAACCCGGCTCGGCTGCGTATCGAAGTAGCCGCGCAGTTGCAGCACGCCGCGGTCGTCGATCTTGCTCGGCGTCGAAGCGACGGGAGTCTTGATGGCGACGACCGACAGATCGATCTGCTGGTCGGCGAACCCCTTGAAACCGGCTTTGAGCTTGTCGGGGTTGAATTGCGTGCGGAACGGCTTGGCGAGCTTGGCGTGCAGCACCGTGTAGTTTCCGGTGAGGTTGGCGTCGTTCAGCGTCAGAATGCAGGTCTTGATCAGCTTTTCCTGCACCGCTTCGCTCGGCATCGCGGGCTCGGCCGCGGCCGGACCCGCCCAGATCGAGCCGGCCATGAACAGGGCGCCAAGCAGGGCGCAGACAAAGCGCAGACGCATCGAACCCTCCCGATCTTCCTCAATGCAGAGAAATCGCAGCAAAGGGCGGGCGGGGCTTTGCGCTAGATCAAGCGCCGGGTGGGCTGGCAAACGAAAGCCCGCCGCGTCTGCCGACGGGCGGGCTTTGCCGTTTGTTTCGCGTACTGTTCTTAAGCGACGCCGAGCAGCATCAGCACGAGGATGAGGCTGATCGGAACGCCGAGGAGCCACAAGAGAATAGGCATGATCGTCTCCTTCGGTTTGCGGTTGTTTATTCGGCAGGCGTCGTGCGCACGACGCGGTTGCCGGCGGGCAGCCACCATTCGCGGTTACGCAGGTTGCCGCCCTCGATCGCCGCCAGCGACGCCGACAGCGCGCCGGCAAGCATGGCGAAGGCGAGCCAGAAGGCGAAAGCTGCCGAGGACTTGCGCGCCTTGTCGGCGGCCGCCTTCGCCTGGTTGATGATTTCATCGACGCGCTGCTGGGCCTGAGCCTGCGGCATGCCCGTACGGGCCGCCACCACTTGCGCCAGATAGGCGCGATCCGGCTCGCTGATGCTGCCGCCCTTGATCATCGCCGGCGCGAGAATGCGGGCGATCGAGGCGCGATCGACGTTCTGCGCGGTGCGGCCGGTCGGCAACTGGCCGCCCTGCAGCGGCGGGGCGTTCTCCGTCGCCGGCGCCGGAGCGGTGGCCTGATCCGCCGCATTCGGCGCGGCGGCGGGAGCGTTCTGCGCGGCCGGGGAGGTGGTGCGCAGTAGCGTATCGACGTAGACGTCAGCCGGCTGCGAGCCGGCCGCGACGATGCCGGCCCCCGTAGCGCCGACCAAAGCGGTCATGGCACCGCCGAGTACGGTGACAACGAGACCGGTCGCCACGGCCCAGGTCACGAGGCCATGAGCGGAGTCACGGAAATAGCGCTCATGCTCATGGACGCTCGACCACAGCGGACGCAGGCGGCCGGCGAGATAGCCGCCGACGGTGGACGACAACATCGCCACGACGATGAGATAGATGCCGCCGGCAATGGTGAAGGTCGTCGCCGAGATGCCTTCGCCGCTCCAGGGCGAAATCACCGAGAAGCCGACGCCGACGCCGAATGCGACGAGGATCAAGGTGAGGGCGGCGGACGTGACCGCACCGGCGATGATGGCGCGCCAACTCACCGCGGATTCCGCATCGCCCGCGGTTACAATATCGATTTCCGTCATAGACATGACCCAGCCTCCATGCACGCGGACGCGTGTCCGTGTTATGGCGCGTCAACACGACCTCGGCTGAATTGTTCCGGTTTGGAACGGCGCGCGCTCACGGCGCGGCGCAAATGCGTCTTTTGATAATCGCTAGGTTCCCCGCCTAGCGGCGGAAGCCCTCGACGACGCTGCGCACGCGGTCGGCGGCATTTTGTGCCTGGCTCTTCTGCATCGCGGCAATCCGCGCGTCGCAATCGACATCGCTCTTGTACTGGACGTTGCCGGTCCAGTTGTCGAAAGCGTAGTCGGTGCAGGAGTCCGGGTCGACGATCAGGATCGAACCCTGGCGGTAGGCGGCGCGTGCCCGCAGGTTTTCCTTATGGACTTTTGCGGCGATTTCTTCGGCGGTCGGCTCGCGCTGCGCCGGTTGAAACTTCGGTCCGAAAACGACCAGCACCGCCAGGATGCCGACCAGAAACGCGGCGCCGACGGTCAGGCCGACGATGTCCGACATCCGCAGCGGCCGGCGTTCATGCGCCGGCGCAAGCCGTCTCGTATATGTCGCTGGTCGGGCCACGGCCGTCCAATTCCGGAAGCGAGAGAATTGTCGCCATGCACCATAGACACGCCGCGCTTGCAGGCGGTTGAAGAACTCCGGTCAAACTTTACGGGGTCGGGGTAAGGAAGCGGTAACGATGACCGGGTGCTACAGCGTGTAGGCGGTTCGGAAGCCGCCCCACTTCTTGCCGAAGACACGGATCGGCGCGCCGATTTCCCACATCATGACGATCTTGTCGCCCATGTCGCGCGGGTAGTTCTGGATGATGTAGGGCCGGACCACGCGCCCGGCGGACAGGCCGGCGCGGTCGTCGAAGATGCGGCGGTTGCGCGAATGGGCTGCGTTCCAGATCGGATCGTCCGGCCGCTGCGGCTGCGAATAGACCGCGTTGTGCACCGGCAGGTAGCCGTTGCGGTCGACGGCGGCGCAGAACACCAGGCGCGGATCGCTGGCGAGCAGCGGCTCCTGCACGGTCGGCAGGATTTCCTCGCATAGCGGCAGGAATTTGGTGCGGTGTTGCGGCGGGTTGGTGCCGGGGATCGGCACGTAACAATTATCGAACAGATCATCGATCGCGATGCGGCCGGAATTCACCGCTTGCTCGAACAGGCCGGAAATGCGGTCGGCGGCGCCGATGGCGCGGGCGATGAATTCCTTGTTGGCGGAGCGTATGGCCTCGAGGCGGCCCTCGAGATGCGCCTTGGTTTCCGGCGCCAGCGGACCGAACGCCAGGTGCAGTCCGAGCGGCGACTGATTGACGAGGTGCACCTCGCACGGGCCGATGCCATTGATCTCGGCCGGTATCACTGTGCCGGTGTTGAGCGCATGCGGCTCGCTCAGGCGGACCAGCAGACCGCCCTCGGAAATGTCGGCCGTGCGGCCGCGCAACGGCACGCCGCTGATCTGCAAAGTCACGTCGAGTTCGCAGGGCAGGCGCTCATGCCGGCGGCGGTCGCCGATGTCGGTGAGGCGCAGGAAAATAACGCAACGCGTTTTCAGGCGCTCGGCGAGGCGGCCGGCCTCGCGGCCGGACTGATCGACCTTTTCGCCGTGCGCGGTGGCGTCGGCCGCGGCATTCTTGATCTCGCTGGCGCCATCGGCGACGGCGCCGATGAAGACCGAGGTCTCGGTCGCGTTCTGCGACAGACCGTCGGTGGTGCGCACCTGGGCCTGCACCGCCTCGGCGATCGAGGAGAACACCGGGCGCACCGCCTGGGTCGCCTCCGAAATGCGGTGTACGGCGGCGATCGACACGGCGGCCGCCTTTTGCAGCGTCTCGATCTTGCGCGTGATCTCCTCGGTCGCCGTCTGCGTGCGCACCGACAATTCCTTGACCTCGGCTGCGACCACCGCGAAGCCGCGGCCGGCGGCGCCGGCACGCGCCGCTTCGATGGTGGCGTTGAGCGCGAGCAGGTTGGTCTGGCGCGCGACATTGGCGATCAGGTTGACCACCTTGCTGATGTCGCCGATCGACGTCTTGAGTTCATCGACGCTGCGGTTGGCGGCGGAAGCCGCGGCTTCGGCGTCGTCGGTGAGGGCGCCGGCGGCGCGGACGCGCTGGTCGATCTCGCCGGCCGACTGGGCGAGCTCGGTGGTGGCGGAGGCGACCTGGCCGGCATCGCGCCGCGCGTCCTGCGACTGGCTGGCGAGCGTCTCGCCGCGCGTCCGGATCGAGGCCAGTGCCTGCGCCGAAGCCGAGGTGCCGCTGTGCACCGCTTCGGCGGCCTGAGCGACGTCGCGAATCATGGCGCTGAGGTCGAGTTCGAGCAGGTCGATGGTCTCGCGCACCGACGACGCGGCGGTGGCGCCGGAATCGGGCATCGGCTCGGCGGGCAACACGGCGGAAGGTGACGCATCAGGCAACGCTGAAGCGTCTCGCG
>JAHCKF010000114.1 GCA_026125925.1 Pseudolabrys sp. | reverse complement strand
CACGCGCGTCGTGCTCACCGGCAGCATTCCGGACGCGGCGCCCGCGGTGGCCAAGCGCAGCGCGCCGGCGCGGACCGTCAACCGCGTCTATTCGACCGACGAATTCGGCCGCGACGTCGTGGTCGTCGAGCCGCCGCCGCAGGAGCGCCAGCGCGTCATCGGCGGCTGGCGCCAGACCGCCGACGGCGACATCTATGTCTATGACCGGCCGCGCGGGCTGATCCGCCAGGCCCCGCGTTACGAGCGGCGGTATTACGTGGTGCCGAACGACGGCTATGAGGTGCCGCCGCCGCGCTATTATTATTACAACGGTCGCTGACGGGGCCGCTGACCGGGCCGCGGCCGGAACGGCCCATTGCGCGCCGCCGGCCGGCGCGCGAATGTCCGGCGCATGACCCTGCCGACCGCCGATTCCACCACCGCCGCCCGCCTCGTCTGCGCCGACAAGGAGACGGCGCGGCGCATCGCCGACCTGCTCGACGAGCTGATCGACGCCGACGACGTCGCCTGCGCCTCGTTCGAGGCCGATGACGGCTCCTGGCAGGTGGCGCTGCATTTCGGCCATGGCCCGGACGAACGGGCGTTGCGCGAGATGGTCGGCCGCATCGCCGGGCCGGCGGCCGCGGCGGCGCTGACCATCGAGACGGTCGCGACGCGCGACTGGGTGGCGGAGAGTCTCGCCGGACTGACACCAGTACGGGCCGGTCGTTTCGTCGTCCACGGCTCCCACGACCGCGGCCGGCTCAGGGGCAACGACCTCAATATCGAGATCGAGGCGGCGCTGGCTTTCGGCACCGGCCATCACGGCACGACGCGCGGCTGCCTGATGGCGCTCGATGCGCTGGCGCGGCGCAAGCGGCGGTTTCACGTGCTGGATATCGGCACCGGCACCGGCGTGCTGGCGATCGCGGCGGCGAAGATCTTCCACACCCGCGTGGTGGCGACCGATATCGACCGCATCGCCGTCAACGCCGCGCGCGACAATTCCCGGCTCAACCGCGTCGGGCCGCTCATGGCGCCGGTGCACGCGCCGGGCACAAGGGCGCCGGACATCCAGAAGGGAGCGCCGTACGACCTGATTTTCGCGAATATTCTGCTGGGGCCGCTGACGCGGCTGGCGGTGCCGATCTCGCGGCTGGTGGCGCCGGGCGGACGAGTCGTGCTGTCGGGTCTGCTGCCGGGCCACGCCAATGCGGCGCGGTCGGTCTATGGAGAACAGAGCCTACATCTCGAGCGCCGCCGCGACCTCGAAGGCTGGACCACGCTCGTCCTCAAGCGCGGCCGCTAGGGCCGCGCGCGAGAACCGGCTCCGGATTACTTGCCGGAGAGAGGGCGCCCGTACAGGCGGATTTCGCGCTGGGCCTGCTTCATCCGCGCTTCCATCATGGCCTCGAGGAAACGGGCGAAAAAGCTTTTGCGCGGGGCCACAACGTCGGCGGCCGGGGCAGTCTTGGCGGCGACCTTGGCAGAGGCTTTGGCCGGGGCAACTGCGGGGGCTTCGCTGTAAGTCAGGGCAACCATGTCGTTCTCCATCGGGCAATTCACTGTCGAATCGCACTGTTGCAATGCAACATAAGCTATCTTGCACCTGCGAACATCCCATGACATTGCATAGAAGCCCTGTAAAATCAGTAGGTAAGCTCTTAATATCCGTCAACTTTTGAGGCAGTGACGCGCCATTTTTAACGCAATGCACAAATATGAGTCCGGCGCGGCCCCAGACGCAGCAAGCTTGCGCAAAGACGCGCCCCGGCGTTGCAAAACTTGTCGCCGACGGAAGCGCCCGGGGCGGCTATGCATGTTTCGACGGCAGCGCGGCGGGCCCGCGTTGCCGGTAGGGGAAGGACGGTTAGAGTGCCAGCCATGTTCGAAGCCCGTTTCCAGACCTTTGATGATTTGAGCGAGGGGGCCGAGAGCGGCCGCCGGGTGGCGGCGCTGCGCGCCGAACTCGTGCGCCGGGGCCTCACCGGCTTCCTGGTACCGCGCGCCGACCGCCAGCAGAACGAATACCTGCCGGCGAGCGAGGAGCGCCTCGCCTGGCTGACCGGCTTCACCGGCTCGGCCGGCGCCGCGATCGTGCTCGCGGACCGCGCCGCGCTTTTCGTCGACGGTCGCTACACCGTGCAGGTCCGATCCCAGGCCGACACCGCGGTGTTCACCATCGAGCATTTCGTCGACAACCCGCCGGCGGTCTGGCTCGAGAACAACATCAAGGCCGGCGACAGGATCGGCTTCGATCCGTGGCTGCACACCAGCGACGGCGCCGAGCGCTTCGCCAAGGCTTGCGCCAAGGCCGGCGCCACGCTGGTCGCCGTCGATGATAATCCGATCGACAAGCTGTGGAGCAAGCGCCCGGCGCCGCCCGCCGCGCCGGTCAGCCTGCGGCCGCTGACGCTCGCCGGCGAAAGCGCCGCCGACAAGCTCGTCCGCATCAAGGATGAACTGGCCAAGCTGCGCGCCGACACGTTGATCGTGTCGGATCCGCAGAACGTCGACTGGACCTTCAACATCCGCGGCTCCGACGTCCCGCACACCCCGCTCGCACTCGGCTTCGCCGCCATCCCGCGCGACGGCCGCCCTCGCCTCTACGTCGATCCGGCCAAACTCTCCAACGAAGTGCGCCATGCGCTCGAGGAACTCGCCGATGTGCGCCCGGCCGACGCGCTGGCGCGCGACCTCGCGGGCACGAAGGACAAGACCGTGCTGCTCGATCAGGCCAGCGCCGCCGATGCGCTGACCCGCATCGTTTCGGAGAGCGGCGGCAAGGTGATGCGCACCGCCGATCCGATTACACTGATGAAGGCGGTGAAGAACAACGCCGAGATCGCCGGCACCCGCGCCGCGCATTTGCGCGACGCCGCGGCGATGACGCGCTTCCTGTGCTGGCTCGATCACGAAATGCCATCCGGCAAGCTGACAGAGATCGAGGCGGTCAAGGCGCTGGAATCCTTCCGCCGCGACACCGGCCTCCTGAAGGACGTGTCGTTCCCGTCGATTTCCGGCGCCGGACCGAACGGCGCCATCGTGCATTACCGCGTCACCTCGGCGACCAACAGCGTCATCGGCAAGGACGAGATGTTCCTCATCGATTCCGGCGCGCAGTATGAAGACGGCACCACCGACATCACGCGCACCGTGATCAACGGCGCGCCGACCGAGGAGATGCGCGACCGTTTCACCCGCGTGCTCAAGGGCCACATCGCCATTGCCGAGGCGGTGTTTCCGATGGGCACCACCGGCGCACAGCTCGATCCTTTGGCGCGCATCGCGCTGTGGCACGCCGGCCTCGATTTCGATCACGGCACCGGCCACGGCGTCGGCTCGTATCTGTCGGTGCATGAAGGCCCGGCGCGCATCTCCAAGCTCGGCCACACGCCGCTCAGGCAGGGCATGATCCTGTCGAACGAGCCGGGCTATTACAAAACCGGCGCCTATGGCATCCGCATCGAGAACCTGGTGCTGGTGATCGCGGCCGTCTCGCCCGACGGCGCCGAAAAGCCGCTCAATGCGTTCGAGACCTTGTCATTCGCACCGATCGATCGCCGCCTCATCGATCCCCGGCTGCTCACGGCGCAGGAACTGCACTGGCTGAACAACTACCACGCGCGCGTACGCGAAGCGGTGTCGCCGCTGGTCGATCCGGCGACGCAGGCTTGGCTCGAGCAGGCGACAAGGACGATCTAGTCGTCCCGGGCGACTGAGCGATAGCGAAGGAGACCCGGGATCCATAGCCACCGTGTCATCCGGATCGCGAGCGCGGTGGATATGGGTCCCCGCCTTCGCGGGGACGACTTTAGCTGATCAACTTCAGCCACTCGTCCTCGCTCAGCACCGTGACGCCGTGCTTCTGCGCCTCGGCCAGTTTCGAGCCGGCGCCGGGGCCGGCGACGACATAATCGGTCTTCTTCGACACCGAACCCGACACCTTGGCGCCGAGACGCTCGGCCGTGGCTTTCGCCTCGTCGCGCGTGAACTTCTCCAATGTGCCGGTGAACACCACGGTCTTGCCGGCAACCTTGGAATCCGTCTTCGGCTTCTCGGCGTCGAGCACCTTGATCTGCTTCACCAGCCGCTCGACTGCGGCGAGGTTACGCTTCTCCTTGAAGTAGTCGGTCACGGCTTCGATGACGGTGTCGCCGATCTGGTCCAGCGCGTCCATGTCGGCGATGGCTTCGGCATCACCCTTTGCCACCTTCAGCGCCGCATCGTGGAATGCCTGCCACGAGCCATAACCGCGCGCCAGCGACAGCGCCGTGGTCTCGCCGACATGGCGGATGCCGAGCGCATAAATGACGCGGTCGAGCGCGATCTCGCGGCGCGCATCGATGGCGGCGAACAAGTTGCGCACGGAGGTTTCGCCGTAGCCTTCTTCCTCCAGCAATTCCTTCTTGTGCTTGCGCTCCAGGGCGAAGATATCGGCCGGCTCCTTGACCCAGCCCTTCTCGTGAAACAGCTCGATCTGCTTCTCGCCGAGGCCATCGATATCGAAGGCCCGGCGCGAAGCGAACAGCTTGAGATGCTCGACCGCCTGCGCGCGGCAAATGAAGCCGCCGGTGCAGCGCCGCACCGCATCGAGCCGGCCGGTCGCGGCATCGTGCTCGCGCACGGCCTCGCTGCCGCAGACCGGACACTCGGTCGGAAACTTGTAGGGCTTGGCGCTCTTCGGCCGCTTGTCGAGCACGACATCGACCACCTGCGGAATGACGTCGCCGGCGCGCTGGATGATCACGGTGTCGCCGATGCGAATGTCGCGGCCTTCGCGCAAGGGTTCGCCGTCGCCGCCGATGCCCTTGATGTAGTCCTCATTGTGCAATGTCACGTTCTGCACGATGACGCCGCCCACGCCGACTGGCTCGAGCTTGCCGACCGGTGTCAGCGCGCCGGTGCGGCCGACCTGGATATCGATGCCGATCAGCGTGGTGGTCGCGCGCTCCGCCGGAAACTTGTGCGCGATGGCCCAGCGCGGCGTGCGCGACACGAAACCGAGACGGGACTGCCAGTCGATGCGGTCGATCTTGTAGACGACGCCGTCGATGTCGTAATCGAGGTGGGCCCGCTGCTCGCCGATCTTGCGGTGGAACGCGATCAGTTCCTCCACCGTGCGGCACATCTTGGTCAGCGGGTTGGTGGTGAAGCCGCAATGCTCGAACCACTTGATCATGCCGGACTGCGTGTCGGCCGGCATCTCGGTCATCTCGCCCCAGGCATAAGCGAAGAAGCCGAGCGGCCGCGATGCTGTGATCGACGGGTCCTTCTGCCGCAAGGAGCCGGCGGCCGAGTTGCGCGGATTGGCGAAAATCTGCGCGCCCGCTTCCTTCTGCCGCTCGTTCAGCTTCAGGAAGTCGGCCTTGGTCATGTAGACCTCGCCGCGCACCTCGACGACCGGCGGCAGCTTCTTGCCCTTCAGCTTCTGCGGCACTTCCTTGATGGTGCGGATATTGGCGGTGACGTCCTCGCCTTCCTGGCCGTCACCGCGCGTCGCCGCGGTGACCAGTTCGCCGTCCTCGTAGCGCAGCGACATCGACAAGCCGTCGATCTTCGGCTCGGCGGAGAACGCGATCGGCTCGTCTTCCGACAGGCGCAGGAAGCGGCGGATGCGACCGACGAAATCGACGACGTCCTCTTCGGCGAACGCATTGTCGAGCGACAGCATCGGGATGGCGTGCCGCACCTTGGCGAAGCCGCGCGCGGGCGCGGCGCCGACCTTCATCGACAGCGAATCCAATGTCTTCAGTTCGGGGAAGCGCGCCTCGATGGCGTTGTAGCGCTTGCGCAGCTCGTCATATTCGGCGTCGCTGACCGACGGTGCATCGAGCTGGTAATAGCGTTTGTCGTGGCCGGCGATCTCCTGGCCGAGCCGCGCGTGCTCGGCGTCGGCCTGCTTGCGGGTGAGCAGCTCGACGGGGGTCTTGTCGGTGCGGACTTTGGTGGATTTTTTGGCCATTGGGTTCCGTCATGGCCGGGCTTGTCCCGGCCATCCACGTCTTCTTGGCGGGCAATCTAAAGACGTGGATGCCCGGCACAAGGCCGGGCATGACGAAGTAAGGGGATTCTGCGGCGTATGGATTCCAGGCCCGGCCCTTCGGGCCGTCCCAGAATGACATCAACTCGCCGCCTTGATCAGCCGCTCCGCCGCCGCGCGGGCCTCGTTGGTGATCTCCGCCCCCGCGAGCATGCGGGCGATTTCCTCGCGGCGGTGGTCCTCCGCCACTTCGGTGACGCGCGTGGCCACCCGCTTGCCCTTGTCGGCCAAGTCTTTGGAGATGACGTAATGCCGCGCCGCGCGCGCCGCCACCTGCGGCGCATGCGTCACCGCCAGCACCTGCACATTCTTGCCGAGACGCGCCAGTCTCATGCCGATGGCGTCGGCCACCGCGCCGCCGACGCCGGTGTCGATCTCGTCGAACACCAAAGTGGGCGCCGAGCCGCGATCGGCCAGCACGACCTTGAGTGCCAGAAGGAAGCGCGCCAGTTCGCCGCCCGAGGCGATCTTCATCATCGGCCCCGGCTTGGTGCCGGGATTGGTCTGCACCCAGAACTCGACGCGGTCGATGCCGTTCGGGCCGGCGGCATTGGCGTCGGTATCGATCTGGGTCGAGAACTTCGCACGTTCGAGCTTGAGCGGCGGCAATTCGGCATTGACCGCCTTGTCGAGCTTGGCCGCGGCCTTAACGCGCGCTTTGGACAGCGCCTCGGCGGCCGCACTGAACGCGGCGGCGGCAGCGCCGGCGGCTTTCTCCAGAGCCTTGAGTCTCGCTTCGCCGGCATCGATCAGGCCGATGTCGTCGCGATATTTCGCCGCCAGCGCTGCAAGATTATCGACCGGCACGTTGTATTTGCGCCCGGCGGCGCGCAGCGCAAAGAGCCGCTCCTCGTTGCGCTCCAATTCGGCCGGATCGAAATCGGCGGCGCGCAAAGCAGCCTCGAGATGGCCGCGGGTTTCTTCGAGCGCGTTGAGCGCGACATCGAACGACTTCACCGACGGCTCGACCAGCGAAGGCGCCTGCTGCGAGCGGCGCTCGAGGCGGCGCATCGCCGCCCACAAGGCCGGCACCGCCGAATTCGATCCGGCCAGCGCATCGAGCGCTTCCTGAAGATCCTGCGCCACCTTTTCCGATTGCATCATCAAGGTGCGGCGCTCGGCGAGCTGCGTTTCTTCGCCTGGCTGCGGCGCCAGCTTGTCGAGCTCGGCGGCGGCGTGGCGCAGCCAGTCGCTCTCGCGCTGGGCGCGTTCGATGTCGGCGCGGTGCGTTTCCAGCGCCTCCTGCGCGCTGCGGCGCGCCTCCCACAAGTTGCCGACCTCGGCCGCCTCGTCGTCGAGACCGCCGAAGGCGTCGAGCAGGCTGCGATGCGTCGCGGCATCGACCAAAGCGCGATCGTCGTGCTGGCCGTGGATCTCGACCAAGGCGGCGCCGAGTTGGCGCATCACCTGGACGCTGACCGGCTGGTCGTTGACGAAGGCACGGGTGCGGCCGTCGGCGAGCTGGACGCGACGCAGGATCAGCGCGTCCTCGTTGGCGATATCGTTGGCCTTCAGCACGGCGCGGGCCGGATGTTTCGGCCCCACCTCGAACACCGCGGTGACTTGCCCCTGCTCGCTGCCCTGACGCACCAGCGACTGGTCGCCGCGGCCGCCCAAAGCCAGCGCGAAAGAATCGAGCAGGATCGACTTGCCGGCGCCGGTCTCGCCGGTGAGCACCGCGAGGTGGCCGGCGAAATCGATGTCGAGCTTGTCGATCAGGACGATGTCGCGGATCGAAAGACGGGAGAGCATGGCGGGACTGGTCCACCGGCGTCGTCATGCCCGGGCATAGCCCGTCGAAAGACGGGCGTAAGCGCCCTTATGTCCCGGGCATCCACGCCTTACTGATTCTGCATAATTAAAGACGTAGATGGCCGGGACAAGCCCGGCCATGACGGTGTGAACGTCTACATGCGCGCCGGGGCGGACGTCCCTGGGGACTAGCCCAGCCCGACCTTCTTGAAGGCGCGGCTGATCCAGGAACCCTTGTTCTCGTTGGGCTCCAGGCCGCCGCTCTTCACCAGCGCATAAGCGTGCTGGTACCACGGGCTGTCCGGGAAATTGTGGCCGAGCACGGCCGCGGCAGTCTGGGCTTCCTGGGTGATGCCGAGCGCCATGTAGGCTTCTGTCAGCCGCATCAGCGCTTCTTCGACCTGGCGTGTGGTCTGATACTGCGTCACCACCACTTTGAAGCGGTTGATGGCGCCGGTGTAGTCCTTCTTGTCCAGGTAATAGCGGCCGATTTGCATTTCCTTGCCGGCGAGCTGGTCGCGGGCGACCTCGACCTTCTGCTTGGCGCTGACGGCGTATTCGCTGGTCGGATACTTGCGGATCACCTCGTCGAGCGCAGCCAGCGCCTTTTCGGTGCGGTCCTGGTCGCGGGTGATGTCCGGAATCTCATCGAAATACGAGGCCGCGATCAGATACTGGGCGTAAGCGGCGTCCGGGCTGCCGGGATGCAGCGAGATGTAGCGCTTCGCCGAGGTGATGCACTCGTCGTAATTGCCGGACTCGTACTGGGCGTAGGCCGACATCAGCAGCGACTTGCGCGCCCATTCCGAATAGGGGTGCTGGCGGTCGACTTCCTCGAACTTCGCCACCGCCTTCTTGATGTCCTTCTTGTTGTTGAGAAGGAACAGGCCCTCATTGTAGAGGCGGTCGGCCGGCTCGTCCGGCGGGGTGTCGTCCTTGCTGCCGAAAATGTTCAGGCTGGAGCAGGCGCCGAGGCTCACCGCCAGAATGACCAGCGCCGCGCCGCGCGTCAGGCGCCGGGCAAAAGCGGACCGGGCTGTGGGGGCTGAACGCAGACTCATACCGGCTTTTCCGTGGACGCTGCCAATGGGCGCAATGTTAACCCTCACCCGCCCGTTTGCGGGCGTCCTGACCCAATATCGTTAACGGGCGCCAAGACACGCCCGAACGCCGCGTTCTAATGCAAAAACAGCGGTCAGGCCAAGCGATTAGGGGGACAATCGGCCGGGAATAAGGCGGCGCCAGAATGCCGCGGGCAGGTAGCGGACCAGGACCGGCTCAGGAGACGTCCGGGCCAAAGGCCGCGGCCGGCACGCCGACCGCCAGTTCGGCATGGCCACGGGCGCGCGGCCGCTCCACCGGCGCCTCGACCACCCGCCAGGCAGCGGTGTTGGCCATGAGCGCCGTCAGGACGGCGTTATTGAGCTTGTGGCCGCCGCGGATGGTCTTGTAGGCGCCGATCAGCGGCAGACCGGCCAGCGCCAGATCGCCGATGGCGTCGAGCACCTTGTGGCGCACGAATTCGTCGGCAAAGCGCAGGCCTTCCGGGTTGAGGACGCGGTCTTCGCTGACCACCAGC
>JAHCKF010000113.1 GCA_026125925.1 Pseudolabrys sp. | reverse complement strand
GTAGCGCAAGGGAAGCCAGCTTGTGAGGCCCGTCATGCGCCCGCCTCGATATGCCCCGAGCGCAGCCGCACGACGCGGCCGCATTTCTGCGCCAGCGCCGGATCGTGGGTGACCAGCACGAGGGTCGCGCCGTGCTTCTCATAGCCGGCGAACAGGAGATCGACGATCTGCTTGCCGGTGTCCTCGTCAAGATTGCCGGTCGGCTCGTCGGCGACCAGGATCGACGGATTGGGCGCCAGCGCGCGGGCGACCGCGACGCGCTGCTGCTCGCCGCCGGACATCTGCGCGGGATAGTGGTGCAGGCGGTGGCCGAGGCCGACCAGCTCGAGCTCGGCGCGGGCGCGGTCCTGGGCGTCGTCGATGCCGGCGAGCTCCAACGGCACCGCGACGTTCTCCAGCGCCGTCATGGTCGGGATCAGGTGGAACGACTGGAAGACGATGCCTATGTTGCGGCCACGAAACCTGGCGAGATCGTCTTCGTCGAGGTCGCGCAGGTTTTCGCCGGCGACCGTGACGGTGCCGCTGTCGGCGCGCTCCAGCCCGGCCATGACCATGAGCAGCGTCGATTTGCCCGAGCCTGACGGGCCGATGAGGCCAATTGCCTCGCCCGTGCCTATATTCAGATCGATGTCCTTGAGGATATGGACGCGGGCGGCTTCATGCCCCAGCGAGAGATTGACGCCGGCCAATGCAATGGCTGGACTCGGCACAGAAGGCTCTTTCATGAATGTCTTTCCGAAACGGTCGCCGTCATATGGGGAATTTCTTCGCCCAGTCCAGCAGGCTGCGGCGCTATTACTCATATTTGCCGGCATTTTAGGCCCGATTGGGGCTCTGGCGGCTGACAAACCGGTGAAGATCGTCGTTCTCGGCGATTCCCTGAGCGCCGGCTACGGCCTCAATGTGCAGGACGCCTTCCCGAGCAAGCTGCAGGCGGCGCTCAAGGCCAAGGGCTATGCGACGGAAATGATCAATGCCGGAGTTTCCGGCGATACCGCGACCGGTGGCCTCGAGCGCTTCGACTGGTCGGTGCCGCCGGATGCCGATGCGGTGATCCTCGAACTCGGCGCCAACGATGCGCTGCGCGGCGTCAGCCCCGACGTCACCCGCGCGGCGCTCGATCAGATCCTGACCAAGATCGATGCGCGCAAGCTGCCGGTTCTGCTTGCCGGTATGAAGTCGCCGCCCAACATGGGGCCGGACTATGTGACGAAGTTCGACGCCATGTATCCAGAACTGGCAAAGAAGCACGGTGCCATCTTCTATCCGTTCTTTCTCGAGGGCGTCGCCGCTAACGGCCAGCTCAACCAGCGCGACGGCATGCATCCCAATCCGCAAGGCGTCGATGTGATCGTGAAGAACATTCTGCCGCAGGTGGAAGAGTTGATCGCCAAGGCGAAGGCCCGCGCGAGTTAAGCGACCATGCCTCGTCTCTTCACCGGCATCGAAATTCCATCCGGCATCGCGCAGGCGCTGTCGATGTTGCGCGGCGGCCTGCACGGCGCGCGCTGGATCGATACCGAGAACTATCACATCACGCTGCGTTTCCTCGGCGACATCGACGACCGGCAGGCTCATGACGCGGCATCGATCCTCGCCGACGTACGGAAACCCGCGTTCGATCTGCATTTCGACGGCCTCGATGCCTTCGGTGGCCGGAAGCCGCGCGCTGTGTTTGCGTCGGTGGCGGCGGAGGCGGCACTCGTCGAATTACAGGATGAGCATGAGCGGCTGATGCGCCGCATTGGCCTTGCGCCCGAGACGCGCAAGTTCACACCGCATGTGACGCTGGCGCGGCTGCGCGGCACGTCGAGCCTCGATGTTGCGGAATACCTGTCGGCGCGAGGCTACTTTCGCACCGCGCCGTTTCCGGTTACGCGCTTCGTACTGTACTCCTCGCGCGCCTCGACCGGCGGCGGGCCTTATGTGGTCGAAGAAGATTACCCGCTGATCGGCGCCTAGGCGCCGATCACGCCGCGTGGAATAGCCGCAACTGCGCGTCGAACATGGCGCTGGTCATGTCCTGGGCGTCGGCCATCACTTCGCGGACGATCGACAACGGTGTGTAGCGCGGCGCCTTCACCTCGCCGACCACGCAGCCGAAATCGAACTTGAAATCCGCCTCGAACTTGCGCGCCAGTTGTTGCATGCGGCGGTTGGCGGCGAGGCAGTCCATGCGCAGCAGACGAATGCCGCGGTTGCGCGCGGACAACAAGGTGCGCTCCAAAAGCGCCGTGCCGACGCCATGGCTCTGCCAGTCCTTTTCGATCGAGAACGCGGCCTCGGCCTCGTGGCTGAACAGCGGCCCGAGCGGGCGCAGTTCGGCGGCGCCGCGCAGGACGCCATCGACGAAGAAGCCGTACACGACAACGCCGAGTTCGCGAACGCTGTCGGCGTGCCGGCTAATGAATTCCTCGGACACCGCGGCGGAAAACCGGGTGGCGCGGCTCTCGGGGTCAAGCCGCAGCAGGTGGTCGCGGTAGGCTTCGGTCTCGGTCGGCCACAATTTGCGCAGCAGGCCGCCGCCGGGCAGGGGTTCGTTCATCGTCATCCTCAGTCAAAAATCGTCAGTTGGCCCTGCCGCGCTCTCCCGACGCTTTTGTTGGCATGCATATATTAATGCACTGCAGCAAAACAACGACAGCGGTCGGTCGGTTTTGGTGCCCCTAGGATGCAAAAAGTGCATAACTAACAATATATTGAGTAATAGGTGCGTTGCAGCATAGCAAGCCGCCGCCCAGCCCTCCCGAGATACCGTTGAGCCGCCATTTACAGGGGCAGCCGTTGGCCTTAGCAGGATGCGATATCGCCCTTACGCCCGCAATTCGCTTTTACCCCTCAAATCCATGCCCGAGACCTTCTCCCGCCGTTATGCGGCGCTGGTTGCCTCCGGAAAGATCGAGGCCGACCCGGCGCAGGCGGCGCTCGCCCGGCATTTCGCCGCGCTCGAGGAACGCCTGGAAGAGCGTCTGCTGGCGCGCAAGTCGTCGTCGCTCGGCTGGCTGTTCGGCAAGAAGGCCAAGGTCGGCACGGTGAAGGGGCTTTACGTTCACGGCGAGGTCGGCCGCGGCAAGACCATGTTGATGGACCTGTTCTACGAGTCGAGTGCGGTCGAGAAGAAGACGCGCTCGCATTTCCACGAGTTCATGGCCGACGTGCACGAGCGCGTGCATCATTTCCGCCAAGCCATCAAAGACGGCGCCGTACCGGACATGGATCCGATTTTGCACGCCGCCAACGAGATCGCCGACACGACGCAACTCCTCTGTTTCGACGAATTCCATGTCACCGACATCGCCGATGCGATGATCCTCGGCCGGCTGTTCACCAAATTGTTCGAGCGCGGCATCGTCATGGTGGCGACGTCGAATCTGGCGCCGCGCGACCTCTATAAAGACGGTCTCAATCGCGCGCTGTTCGTGCCGTTTCTCAGGTTGCTGGAGAGCCAGTGCGAAGTGGTGCGGCTCGAGGCGCGCACCGACTTCCGTCTGGAAAAGCTGACCGGCGTCAATGCCTGGTACGTGCCGCCGGATGACAAGGCGCAAGCCGCTCTCGACAAGGCCTGGCACAATCTGGTCGGCCATGCCGAAGGCGCGCCGCATGAACTGATCGTGAAGGGGCGCGTGGTGACCGTGCCGAAGGCGGCGATGGGCGTGGCACGTTTCGACTTCGACGATCTGTGTGCGCAGCCGCTCGGCGCCGCGGACTTCCTCAAAATCGCGCTGGAATTCCACACGCTGATCATCGACCGTATTCCGGTGATGGATCAGGCGCACCGCAACGAAGCCAAGCGTTTCATCATCCTGGTCGATACGCTCTACGACCACGCGGTGAAGCTGCTCGCCTCGGCCGAGGCCTCGCCGGAGCGGCTTTACACCGGTACCGAAGGCTACGAGGCCAACGAATTCAAACGCACCGCGTCGCGACTGTTCGAGATGCGTTCGCAGTCCTATCTCGGTCTGCCGCATGGCCCGCGTACCGCCGAGAATGTCGATATGGCACGAATCGTCGATACCTGACACCGCCTTGCCCGTTGCCAACCCCGCGGCGCCGCGCAACATAATACGCAGGGCGATCTGCAACCGAGGGCGTCGGCATGTCCGATCCAACGCACGAGCCGGACCAGGGTCCGACACCGCCGCTTGCGAGCAACAATCATGCCTCCGATGCGGCCGAACCCGCGCGGGCGAGGCGGGCTCGCCCGCTGCGCTTCGCCTGCGCCATCTGCAACAGGGAAAAGTCCGCGCGCGATGTCACCCAGATCGCCGTGGTGCGGCCGAGCCTGATCGACCGCATCAAGGCTGAATATCCGGATTTGCCGGCGGAAGGATACATCTGCAACGAGGACCTCGGTCGCTACCGCTCGCGCTACGTCACCGAGCTGCTCGGCGAGGAGCGCGGCGAACTCACCAAGCTCGAACAGGACGTGGTGCAGAGCCTCGCCGATCACGAGACCCTGGCCGAGAACATCGAGGCCGAGTACGCGGTGAAGCGGACCTTCGGCGAGAAGTTGTCAGATCAGCTCGCCGCCTTCGGCGGCAGCTGGACGTTCATCGTGATCTTCTTCTGCGTGCTGGTGGTGTGGATGGCGTTCAACGTGCTGGCGCTGCAGCGCGACGTGTTCGATCCCTATCCGTTCATCCTGCTCAATCTGGTGCTGTCATGTCTCGCCGCCATCCAGGCGCCGATCATCATGATGAGTCAGAATCGGCAGGAAGCCAAAGACCGGTTGCGCTCGGAGAATGATTATCGCGTCAACCTGAAAGCCGAACTTGAAATCCGGCATCTGCACGAAAAGATCGATCACATCCTGACCCGGCAATGGGAACGGCTGGCCGAGATTCAGCAGATCCAACTTGAGATGATGCAGGAGCCGCCGGCGCGGAAGCGCTGAGGCATTGCTATTAACGCGATCGGTTTCGCACCGCACACCAACTCTCAGTGGCCTGCAAAAAGGGGCTGGACTTTCGTCGTAGCCGATGCTGGTATAATGTATACACGATAAGAATTCAGGGCGGAAATGTTGCTGCATCACAGCAAAATGGCTAAGCCAGCGGCGGCCGCGCTCCGCGGCAGCAGCAAAGAGTTTTCCCATCATGGCGCGTAATAAAATCGCATTGATCGGCGCTGGCCAGATCGGCGGCACGCTGGCCCATTTGGTCGGCCTCAAGCAATTGGGCGACGTCGTTTTGTTCGACGTCATGGAAGGCACCCCGCAGGGCAAGGCCCTGGACATTGCCCAATCGTCGCCCGTCAACAAATTCGACGCCCGCTTCACCGGCGCCAATTCGTATGAGGCGATCGAAGGCGCGGATGTCTGCATCGTCACGGCCGGCGTGCCGCGCAAGCCGGGCATGAGCCGCGACGACCTCCTGGACATCAACCTCAAGGTCATGGGCCAGGTCGGCGCCGGCATTGCCAAGTATGCGCCGAACGCATTCGTGATCTGCATTACCAACCCGCTCGATGCGATGGTGTGGGCGCTGCAGAAGTCGGCCGGCCTGCCGCAGCAGAAGGTCGTTGGCATGGCCGGCGTACTCGACTCGGCCCGCTTCCGTTACTTCCTCGCCGACGAGTTCAATGTCTCGGTCGAAGACGTCACCGCCTTCGTGCTCGGCGGCCACGGCGACACGATGGTGCCACTGGTGCGCTACTCGACCGTCGCCGGCATTCCGGTGCCGGACCTTGTCAAGATGGGTTGGACCACGCAGGCCCGTGTCGACGAGATCGTCAAGCGTACCGCCAATGGCGGCGCCGAGATCGTCAACCTGCTCAAGACCGGCTCGGCCTTCTATGCGCCGGCGGCGTCCGGCATCGCGATGGCGGAAAGCTATCTGCTCGACAAGAAGCGCGTGCTGCCCTGCGCGGCGCATCTGAACGGCCAGTACGGCATCAAGGATCTTTACGTCGGCGTTCCGGTGGTGATCGGCGCCAAGGGCGTCGAGCGCGTCGTCGAGATCGAGCTGAACGGCGGCGAGCGCGATGCGTTCGAGAAGTCGGCGCAGTCGGTGCAGACGCTGGTCGAAGCCTGCCGGAAGATCGCGCCGAATCTCGGCTGATACCGACGGCAAAGAAGGCCGCGGCGATGAACGCCGCGGATTGGGGGGGGAACGATGAACGTCCACGAATATCAGGCGAAAACCGTTCTGCGTGACTTCGGCGTGCCGGTGCCGCGCGGCATCCCGGCGTTCACCGCGGACGACGCGGCCGAAGCCGCCAAGGCGCTCGGCGGCCCGGTCTGGGTGGTGAAGGCGCAGATCCACGCCGGCGGCCGCGGCAAGGCCGGCGGCGTCAAGGTCGTGAAGTCGATCGACGACGTCAAGAAAGAGGCGACGCGCCTCCTCGGCTCGATCCTCGTCACGCATCAGACCGGCCCAAAGGGCAAGCAGGTCAACCGCCTCTACATCGAGGAAGGCTCGGCGATCGACAAGGAGTTCTACCTGTCGATGCTGGTCGACCGCGAAACCTCGCGCGTCGCCATCGTGGTCTCGACCGAAGGCGGCATGGACATCGAGCAGGTCGCGCACGACACGCCGGACAAGATCATCAGCATCTCGGTCGATCCGGTCACCAATATCTGCCCGCATCACGTGCGCACGGTGTCGAAGGCGCTCGGCCTCGACGCCGACCTGCAGAAGCAGATGAGCCCGCTGCTGACCAATCTCTACAAGGCTTTTGTCGACTGCGACATGAGCATGCTCGAGATCAATCCGCTGGTCGTCACCAAGGACAAGAAGCTCGTCTGCCTCGACGCCAAGGTCGATTTCGACAACAACGCGCTCTACGCGCATCCCGACATCGCCAAGCTGCGCGACGAGACCGAGGAAGACCCCAAGGAGATCGAGGCCTCGAAGTTCGATCTCAACTACATCGCGCTCGACGGCGCGATCGGCTGCATGGTCAACGGCGCCGGCCTCGCGATGGCCAGCATGGACATCATCAAGCTCTACGGCATGACGCCGGCGAACTTCCTCGACGTCGGCGGCAGCGCGACCAAGGAGCGCGTCACCGCGGCGTTCAAGATCATCACCTCGGACCCGAACGTGAAGGGCATCCTGGTCAACATCTTCGGCGGCATCATGCGCTGCGACGTCATCGCGGAAGGCGTGGTCGCCGCGGTGAAGGAGGTCGGCCTCAAGGTTCCGCTGGTGGTGCGGCTCGAAGGCACCAATGTCGAGCTCGGCAAGAAGATCATCGCCGAGTCGAAGCTCAACGTGACCTCCGCCGACGATCTCGACGACGCCGCGCAGAAGATCGTCAAAGCCGTGAAGGAAGCCGCCTGATGTCCATCCTGATCGACAAGAATACCAAGGTCATCTGCCAGGGCTTCACCGGCAAGAACGGCACCTTTCATTCCGAGCAGGCCATCGCCTACGGCACCAGGATGGTCGGCGGCGTCGCGCCCGGCAAAGGCGGCCAGACCCATCTCAACCTGCCGGTGTTCGACACCGTCGCGGAAGCGAAAGCCAAGACCGGCGCCGACGCGACCGTGATCTATGTGCCGCCGCCCGGCGCGGCCGACGCCATTGCCGAGGCGATCGAGGCCGAGATCCCGCTGATCGTCTGCATCACCGAGGGCATTCCGGTCGCGCACATGGTGAAGGTGAAGCGTTCGCTGTGCGGCTCGAAGTCGCGCCTCGTCGGGCCGAACTGCCCCGGCGTGATGACGGCGGGCGAATGCAAGATCGGCATCATGCCCGGCAACATCTTCAAGCGCGGCAGCGTCGGCATCGTGTCGCGCTCCGGCACGCTGACTTACGAAGCCGTGTTCCAGACGACGCGCGAGGGCCTCGGCCAGACCACCGCGGTCGGGATCGGCGGCGATCCGGTCAAGGGCATGGACTTCATCGAAGTCCTCGAGATGCTGCTCGCCGACAAGGCGACCGAGTCGATCGTGATGATCGGCGAGATCGGCGGCTCGTCGGAAGAGGACGCCGCGCAGTTCATCAAGGACGAGGCGAAGCGCGGCCGCAAGAAGCCGATGGTCGGCTTCATCGCCGGCCGCACTGCGCCGCCGGGCCGCCGCATGGGCCATGCCGGTGCGATCATCGCCGGCGGCAAGGGCGACGCCGAATCGAAGATCGCGGCGATGGAAGCGGCCGGCATCCGGATTTCGCCGTCGCCGGCCCGGCTCGGCAAGACGCTGGTCGAGGTGCTGAAGGGCTGATCCCGCGTCCTTAGGGCCGCGGCCGCACTCCACCCGAAAAATATTTTGCGCGAGCCCTCGGACCGCCCGGTCCGGGGGCTTTTGCGTCCCCCTCGGCGAGCCTTGGATTTACAGGCGGAAAATGCATCTAACCCGCATTTTCCGCCTACTTCCGGTACGGGATAGAAATGAATTCATATTCAGTTATTAGCTGTTTGTTGTCTTACAAGCGTCCTAAATAGGTTGAAGGATCAAACCTAGGGATTGGGCCGCCCCGCGAGGGCCGTTCAAGGGTCGGGGCGCCAGCCCCGTCAGGATCAGGATTTCCATGTCACGCCAGGATGCCAACGCGACGTTCGCCCGTACATCGTTCCTGTACGGCGGCAACGCCGCCTATATCGAAGACCTCTACGCCCGCTATCAGAACAATCCCGGTTCGGTCGATGCCGAGTGGCAGGCGTTCTTCCAGGCGCTGAAGGACGATCCCGGCGCGGTGGCGAAGAGCGCGCAGGGCGCCTCGTGGCGCAAGCCGAACTGGCCGATGCGCGCCAACGGCGATCTGGTCGCCGCGCTCGACGGCCAGTGGGCCGAGGTCGAGAAGGGTCTCGGCGACAAGATCAAGTCCAAGGCGCAGACCAAGGGCTTCGACATCTCCGCGAGCGACGTGCAGCAGGCGACGCGCGATTCGATCCACGCGCTGATGCTGATCCGCGCCTATCGCGCGCGCGGCCACTTCCACGCCAAGCTCGATCCGCTCGGCCTCGAGCCGGAGAAGAACGAAGAGGAGCTCGATCCGAAGTCCTACGGCTTTGCCGAAGCCGACATGGACCGCAAGATCTTCCTCGACAAGGTGCTCGGTCTCGAATTCGCATCGATGCGCGAGATCGTCGCCATCCTCCGCCGCACTTACTGCGAGACGGTCGGCGTCGAGTTCATGCACATCTCCAATCCGGCGCAGAAGGCGTGGATTCAGGAGCGCATCGAAGGCAAGGACAAGGAAATCACTTTCACGCGCGAGGGCAAGCGCGCGATCCTCAACAAGCTCGTGGAGGCCGAAGGCTTCGAGAAGTTCCTCGACGTCAAGTTCACCGGCACCAAGCGGTTCGGTCTCGACGGCGGCGAAGCGCTGATCCCGGCGCTGGAGCAGATCATCAAGCGCGGCGGCAATCTCGGCGTGCAGGAGATCGTGGTCGGCATGCCGCATCGCGGCCGGCTCAACGTGCTGACCCAGGTGATGGGCAAGCCGCACCGCGTGCTGTTCCAC
>JAHCKF010000112.1 GCA_026125925.1 Pseudolabrys sp. | reverse complement strand
GCCATTGGTGCGATAGCGCTTCACCTCACCATGCTGACGGCATTCGACGCCGATCGCGCGGCGGCCGTCGAACAGGACGCGCGTCACCAAAGTGTCGGCTTCGACACGCACCCGTCCGGTGCGCAAAGCCGGACGCAGGAAGGCGCGCGCAGCGGATTCGCGGATGCCGCGGCGCGTCGTAATCTGATAGGTCCCGATGCCTTCGGTCGTTGCGCCATTGAGGTCGGGATTGAACGCGAGGCCCGCCTCGATACCGGCATTGATGAACGACGCCGTGAGCGGATGCGCGGTGCTCGCAATGTCGGTGACATGCAGTGGCCCGCCGGCGCCGTGCCATTGCGACGCGCCGAGATCATGGTCCTCGAGGCGGCGATAGAGGCGCAGCACGTCGGACCAACCCCAGCCGCGATTGCCGAGCGCTTCCCAGCCATCGTAGTCCTCGGCCTGGCCGCGCGAGTAGACCATGGCGTTGATGGCGCTCGAGCCGCCGACGACCTTACCGCGCGGCTGATAGATGCGCCGGTTGGCCAGACCCGGTACCGGCTCGGTCTCGTACATCCAGTTGACGGCGGGATTATAAAACATCTTGCCGTAGCCGATCGGAAGATGCAGCCACAGGCTGCGATCGCGCGGGCCGGCCTCGATCACCAGAATCATGCCCTTGCCGGCGACCGCCAGTTCGCCGGCGATCACGCAGCCTGCCGACCCGGCGCCGATGATGATGGTGTCAAACGAATCCAACCGGCCGTCCTCCGTCGTGCGCGCGCACTGTAGGCGGGCCCGAGGCCGCTGCAGAGGTCCATTCTCGGGTTAGCGTCGGTCCAGTACCGGCGGGAAGGTCAGGCCGACTTTGCGCAGGCGGCGGGCGTAAGGTCGGCAAAGACATCCTTGAGGGTTGCGATGCCAGCCTCGATCTGCGCAGGAGAAAAGCCGCTGAAGCCGAGGGCAAAACCCTGCCGGTCATTCGGCGCGATGCAGAAGCGCCCGATCGGCGTCAACGTGACACCGCGTTCCGCCGCGCGCCGGGCGACGGCCTCGGCGTTGAGGCCCGGTGCAAGGTAGGCAACCGTGTGCATGCCCGTCGTCGCCGGCCTGATGTCCAGAACGTCGGCAAGATGCTTCTGCACGCCTTGGTAAAGCGTCTGGTAGCGCTCGTGATAGGTCTTGCGCATGCGGCGGATATGCGTGGCGAAATGGCCTTCGATGATGAAGTCGGCGACGATCGCCTGGATTGCGGTCGGCACGCCGGGCAGAAACGCTTCGAGGCTGGTCCGGAAATGGTCGGTCAGCGCCGGCGGCGCGAGGATGAAGCCCAAGCGCAGTGACGGGAACAGCGATTTCGAGAACGAGCCGACATAGATGACGCGGCCGGCCTGATCCATGCTTTGCAGTGTCGGCATCGGCAGGCCTGAGAAGCAGAACTCGCCGTCCCAATCATCCTCGATGATCCAGGCACCTCGTTGCTCGGCGGCGGCGAGCAGGGCAACGCGCCGTTCGAGCGCCATGCTGACGCCGAGGGGCTGCTGGTGCGACGGCGTCACGAAGGCAAGCCGGAAGTCGGGCGCCTTGCGCAGCGCGTCGTCGACATCGAGGCCATCGTCGTCCACGCGCACCGGCACCAGATCGGCGCCGGAGACGACGAAACTGTTGCGGGCGCCGATGGCGCCGGGGTCTTCGAACCAGACCTTATCGCCGGGATCGATCAGCGTCGAAGCGATGAGCTGAAACGCCTGCTGCGCGCCGGCGACGATGAAGATCTGCTGCCAATCGCAGCGGATGCCGCGGTTGGTGCGCAGGTGGCTGGCAATGGCCTTGCGCAGCAAGTCGTGGCCATGCGGGTCGGGATAGCCGAGCACGTCCTTGCGCGCCTCGCGCCAGTGCTTGCCGGACAGGCGCGCCCATTGCGCCATCGGGAACGCATCGTAGGCCGGGATCGCTGTGGTGAACGCTCGTGGTTCATGCACCAGACGCGGCACGAAACGGCTCGACGCCGACGTCATTGACTGGGCCAGCCGCGCGCTCTTTTCCGACACCACCGGCATTTGCGGCGCGACGGGCGGGCGCTCGGTCCTCAAGACTTGGCTGACATAGGTACCGGCGCCGACGCGCGACTCGATCAGACCTTCGGCGGCAAGCTGGTCGAAGCATTCGACGATGGTGGCGCGGGCGACGTTCAGTTCGTTGGCCAGCGTGCGCGTCGAGGGCAGGCGACCGCCGGCTTCAAGCGAACCGGACATGATGAACTCGCGCAAATGGGCGCAGATCTGCACGCTGAGGCCGTGCGAGGCCTCGCGATCGATGGCGATCGACTGCAGCAATGCGCCTCCCGCCCGCTTAACCACCGTATTTCCCCACGCTGTACGACCCATGAACGGGCCAATTGCCCCGCTCAGGGGCGGAGTGGCCTTCTTATTCGGTCAGAATGGACCTTAAGAGCAGACCATTTCAACTCTAAAAATCCAGCACGACGGATAAACAACGCATCCACCGCGTCGCTTCCGCCGCCGGTATCGAATGGCGAAGCCAATGAAGATCACGAAGCTCGAGACCTTTTCCACCCAGCATATCGGCTTTGTTCGGGTGACAACGGAGAGTGGTGCGCAGGGCTGCGGGCAATTCTCGCCCTATAATGCCGACATCACCGCCGCGGTCTTTCATCGTCAGATCGCGCCATATTCGCTCGGCGCCGATGCCTTCGACATCGATGCTCTGGTCGAGACCATCCCGGAGCGCGAGCACAAGTTTCCGGGCTCTTATCTGTTTCGTGCACTGACTGGGCTCGACACCGCGCTGTGGGATCTGCGCGGCCGCATCGAGAAGAAAAGCGTGTGCGAACTCCTGGGCGGCAAGCCGCGGCCGTTTCCTGTTTATGCCTCGAGCATGAAGCGCGGCGAAATCACGCCCGAGGCCGAAGCGGAGCGGCTCAAGCGGCTGCAGGGCGAGTTCGGCTACACCGCGTTCAAATTCCGCGTCGGCAAGGAATGCGGCCACGATATCGACGAGTGGCCGGGCCGCACGGATGCCATCGTGCCTCAGGTGCGTGCCGCGCTCGGCGATAAGGCGACGCTCCTGGTAGATGGCAACAGCGCCTATACGCCGGCCAAGGCCATCGAAGTCGGCCGCATGCTGGAGGACCACGGCGTCGTCCATTTTGAGGAGCCGTGCCCTTATTGGGAGCACGCCTGGACGGCGGAGGTCAGGGCCGCACTCACTCTCGATGTCACCGGCGGCGAACAGGACTGCGACCTGACTTTGTGGCGCTACATCATCGACAACAAGGTCGTCGATGTCGTTCAGCCCGATGTCTGTTATCTCGGCGGCGTGTCGCGGATGTTGAAAGTCGCGCACTGGGCCGCGGCCGCCGGGTTGCCGATGACGCCGCATTCGGCCAATCAGTCGCTGGTCACCACGTTCACCCTGCACATCATGGGCGCGATTCCGAATGCCGGGCCTTACGTGGAGTTCTCCATCGAGGGCAACGATTATTACCCCTGGGAGGAGGGCCTACTTCTCAATCCGCTGCGGGCCAACGACGGCATGGTCGAGATTCCTGCCGGTCCGGGCTGGGGCGTCGAGGTCAATCCGGCGTGGCTTGAAGCCGCCGACTATCGTTTGAGTGAATTGCAATGAGCGGTCCGGCCGATGCCTTGGTGGCGGAGGTCCTGGCGACCGGCACGCTGAAGGGGTTGCCGCAGGGCCATTTCATCGACGGCCGCTTCGTCCCGGCGTTGTCCGGCAACACGATGGAGAGCTTCGACCCCGGTAGCGGTCGCGCCTTCGCCAGCTTTGCGGCAGGCGACGGCTCCGATGTCGATGCTGCGGTTGCCGCGGCCAGAACAGCCCTACAGGGTCCGTGGCGGCAAATGGGACCGGTCGAGCGCGGGCGCATTCTCGCCGAGGCGGCCGCGCTGCTGCGCGAGCGCGCCCATCGCTTCGCGGTCGTCGAAAGCCTCGACAGCGGCAAGAAGCTCTCGGAAGCCGAGGGAGACTTGCGCGGCATCGCGCGCGCCTTCGAATATTACGCCGGCGCGGCGGACAAGTTGCACGGCGATAGTCTGCCCCTCAATCGCAACTATGTAGGCTTCACCTCCGAGGAGCCGGTCGGGGTGGCCGCCCAGATCATTCCCTGGAATTATCCGCTATCAACCGCGGCGCGGGGCATCGCCCCGGCTCTGGCGGCCGGATGCACGGTGGTGGCCAAGCCGGCGGAGCAGACCCCGTTCACCGCCCTGATGCTCGCCGAACTCCTGTCCGCGGCGGGGCTGCCTGATGGCGTGCTCAACGTCGTCACCGGCGTCGGCGCCGCCGTCGGCGCGCCGCTGGTCGCCCATCCGGGCATCGACCACATCACCTTCACCGGCTCGGTCGCGACCGGCAGCGCGGTCATGCGCTCGGCCGCCGACAACGTGACGCGCCTGGTGCTCGAACTCGGCGGCAAATCGCCGCTGGTGGTCCTTCCGGACTGCGACATGGACGCCGCCCTCAACGGCGTCATCGAGGCGATCTACGAGAATGCCGGCCAGATCTGCTCGGCGGGCTCCCGACTCATTCTCGACCGCTCCATCGCCGTGACCTTCCTCGGACGGCTGACGGCGCGGGTCAAAGGCTTCCGACTCGGTCACGGCCTGACCAATCCCGATCTCGGCCCGGTTAATTCGCCGCGGCAACTCGAAACCATCGATGCGCATGTCCGGCGCGCCGTCGCCGCGGGCAACCGCGTCTTTGTCGGCGGCGCCGTGGCGAAATCGGACGCGACCGGCGGCGGCTGGTTCTACGAGCCGACGATCATCGAAGCGCAGGGGCCGGACGATCCGGTGGTGCAGGAGGAGATCTTCGGTCCGGTACTGGTGGTGCAGATCGTCGACGGTCCGGACGAGGCGCTCGCCGCCGCGAATGCGACGCCTTACGCGCTCGTCGCCGGCATCTATTCGCAAAATATCACCGAAGCCCTGCGCTTTGCCCGCGACGTCGATGCCGGGCAGGTGTTCATCAACGAATGGTTCGCCGGTGGTATCGAGGTGCCCTTCGGCGGCAACCGCAAGTCCGGCTTCGGCCGGGAAAAAGGCATGGCGGGCCTGCGCAGCTACTGCAAAATGAAAAGCGTCGTCGCGCGCATCTGACGACAACGGGACCGGCGACGTGAACGCAGCACTCTTCACAGACGACTTCAAACCGGCGCCGTACTGGTGGGACCGCGTGCCGCGGCCGGCGCCCGAGACCAGGACACCGCCACCGCGGGCCGATGTCGTCGTCATCGGCTCCGGCTATACCGGCCTGCACGCCGCCATTCAGACGGCGCGTGGCGGCCGCCATACGGTCGTGCTCGATGCGGAGGCCGCCGGCTTCGGCTGCAGCACCCGCAACGGCGGTCAGGTTTCGACCAGCATCAAGCCGTCCTACGACGACCTGGCGCGCCGCCATGGCGCGCAGCGCGCCTTCGACATCCTCAAGGACGGTCAGAATTCGCTACGCTTCATGGCCGACTTCATTCGCGACAACAGCCTCGACTGCGATTTTCACGTCGTCGGGCGCTTCCACGCCGCGCACAACGCCGCGCAATACGAGGCATTGGCCGCGCGGGTGAAGAACCAGCCCAAGGGCCTCGAAGTCGGCGCTCACATGGTGCCGCGCAGCGAACAGCGGCGCGAAATCGGCTCCGACGGCTATTTCGGCGGCGCCGTCTACGAGCAGCACGCCTCGGTCGATCCGGCGCGCTATCATCAGGGCTTGCTCGACCTCGCCATCGCCGCCGGCGCGGAGATCGTCGCCTATTGCCCGGCGCTGTCGATCGCGCGCAGCGGCGACAGATTTCTCGTCAAGACGGCGCGCGGCATCATCGACGCGCGCGACGTCGTCATCGCCACCAATGGCTATACCGGCGATCTGACGCCATGGCTGAAGCGGCGCGTCATCCCGATCGGCAGCTACATGATCGCCACCGAGATGCTCGACCGCGCGCTGGTCGACGAACTAATCCCGCAGAACCGCATCGTCAGCGATACGCGCCGGGTCATCTACTACTATCGCGCGTCCCCGGATCGGCGACGCATCCTGTTCGGCGGCCGGGTGTCGCTGAACGAAACCGATCCGCTGCTCAGCGGCCCCAAGCTGCACGCGGACATGGCCGCGATCTTCCCGCAACTTGCGGCGACGAAAATCAGCCATTCCTGGTGCGGCTTCATCGCCTACACCTTCGACGAGCTGATGCATGTCGGCCAGCGCGACGGCATGTATTACGCCATGGGCTATTGCGGCGCCGGGGTCGGCACCGCGAGCTATTTCGGCATGCGGGTTGGCCAGAAGGTGCTGGGCCTTGCCGAGGGGCGCACGGCGCTCGACGGCCTGAGCTTCCAGACCCGGCCTTTCTACACGGGAAACCCTTGGTTTTTGGCGCCTTCGATCCTGTATTATCGCTGGCGCGATGGCCGCGGATGAGCGGCATTGGGAGGGGGCCAGCGGCCACCCGGGAGTGGACCCCTCCTATTTCCAGACTGGCTCTTCTGTCCCGCTGGGGAATACGGACCGATACGGTACGGGTTTAGGATCGGCAATAAGACCAAACAAACAACGGTCGCCCCTGAAAACCCAGGCTGACATTCATGACCAGGGTGAGGAGCTCAGAATGACGCGCAATCGATCCAAACTAGCCATCGCATCACTTGCCATCGTCGGCGCCATTGGCCTCGCGGGCGCGACCGCGGGCGCGCAGGAGCTGACCGTGGTTTCGTTCGGCGGCGCCTACCAGGAGGCGCAGAGCAAAGCGCTGTTCCAGCCGGCGGCCAAGGCGCTCGGAATCAAGATCAAGGAAGAGACCTACACCAGCATTTCCGACGCGGTCGTCAAGGTGAAGGCCGGCGCGGTGACATGGGACGTCGTGGCGAGCGGCTCCGGCAGTGCGGCGCGCGCCGGCGCCGGCGGCTTCCTCGAGAAGCTCGATTACAATGTGATCGATCGTTCGACCTTCGTGCCGAACACCAGCCAGGATTATTGCGTCGGCGGTGATGTGTTCTCGACCGTGATGGCCTGGAACACCAAGACCTATGGCGACAACCCGCCGAAGTCCTGGGCCGATTTCTGGGACGTCAAGAAATTCCCGGGCAAGCGCTCGTATCGCAAGGGCGTCGCCGGAGCGCTTGAGCCGGCGCTGATGGCCGATGGCGTGCCCGCCGACAAGGTCTACGAGGTGCTGTCGTCGCCGGGCGGCATCGAGCGCGCGATCAAGAAGATCAAGGAGCTCAAGCCGCATATCAGCGTGTGGTGGTCGTCGGGTGCGCAGCACGCGCAATTGATGAAGGACGGCGAAGTCGACATGATCACCGGCTGGAACGGCCGCTTCGACGTCGTCGCCAAGGACGGCGGCAAGGTCGCCTACACCTTCAACCAGGCGCTGCTCGACTATGACTGCTACGCCATTCCGAAGGGCGCGCCGAACAAGGCTCTGGCGATGAAGTTCCTCGCCGAGATGTCGAAGCCGCAGTACCAGGCGGAGTTCACCAAGTACATCACCTACGGGCCGACCAACAAGAAGGCCTACGAAATCGGCGCGATCGACGCGGCCTATGCCAAGAAGCTGCCGTCGCACCCTGACAACGTGAAGAACCAGTTGTCGGTCAATCTCGACTGGTACATCAAGAACGAAGAGAAGGCCGCGGCGGCCTACCAGAACATGCTGACCGAGTAACGCACACCGGCCGGGGCGTGACATGACACGTGCCCCGGCCATTCGCTTCATAACAATCGACAGTTTCCGGCTACATGGCATCCGCATCGGCACTCGACATTCACGTCCGTCAGGTCTCCAAATCCTACGGGGCTGTCGCTGTGCTCGATCGGGTCGATCTGCACGTTCAGGCCGGTGAGTTTCTGACCCTGCTCGGCCCCTCCGGCTCGGGAAAGACCACGCTGCTGATGGTGCTTGCGGGTTTCACCCGCCCGGATTCCGGCAGCATCCTGTTCGGCACCCAGGAAGTGATCCGTCTCGCGCCGCAGAAGCGCGACCTCGGCATGGTGTTCCAGAACTACGCGCTGTTCCCGCACATGAACGTCGCGGCCAACATCGCTTTTCCGTTGCGGCTGCGCAAAGTCGGCGCCGCCGAGTCGGCGAGGCGCGTCGAGGCGGCGCTCGAGATGGTGCAACTCGGCGGCTACGGCACGCGCGGCATTCATGAGCTCTCCGGCGGCCAGCGCCAGCGCGTGGCGCTCGCCCGCGCTTTGGTGTTCGAGCCGCGCATCATCCTGATGGACGAGCCGCTGTCGGCACTCGACAAGCAACTGCGCGAATTGATGCAGCTCGAACTGCGCCGCCTGCACGAGAAGCTCGGCACTACCACGATCTACGTGACGCATGATCAGCGCGAGGCGCTGACCATGTCCGACCGCATCGCGGTGATCGACAAGGGCAAGCTGGCGCAGCTCGATACGCCGCGGCGCATCTATTCGAAGCCGAACAACCGCTTCGTCGCCGAATTCATCGGCGAGTCGACCTTCCTGAACGTCACCATGACCGGTGGCATCTGCCGCTATCGCGACGCGGTCATCAAGGCCGACGGCGCGCCGTTGCGCGACGGCCGTTGTCTCATGATGATCCGGCCCGAGCAGCTCCAGATCGCCGACGGCGCGGCGACGGACGGCACGAACTGCTTCAGCGGCCGCATTCTCGGCCGCGTGTTTCAGGGCGACACGATGCGCATCGAGGTCGATCTCGGTGGCGGCGATACAGTGACGCTGCGCGTGCCGGCCAACAGCGCCGGCCTCCAAGCGCTGCCGGCGGACGGCGGCGCTATCACGCTCGGCCTCGCCATCGCGGATACGACGCTGTTGCCGGACGAGGGATAAGCCATGGGCGCGGCAGTCCAGACAACGACCTTTCTCAGCGACGACCACGCCGCCGCCTTGAACAAGGACCGGTTGATCGAGCGCTGGCTGATGCTGTCGCTGGCCGCGCCGGCTTTGTTGCTGGTGGTCGTGTGCCTGCTCGTGCCGGTGGCCTGGCTGTTCTACATGTCGTTCTACACCGACGGCGGCCAGGCGACTTTGGTCAATTATCAGCGACTGATCGAGCAACCCTCCTACGCACGAATCTTCTGGACGACCTTCAAGGTCAGCGTGCTCACCACCGGCATCTGCGCCGTGCTGGGCTATCCGCTGGCCTATTTCATGTCGCAACTGCCGACGCGCGCCGCCAATCTGTGCATGATCGCGGTGCTGCTGCCGTTCTGGACGTCGCTGCTGGTGCGTACCTACGCCTGGCTGGTGCTGCTGCAGCGCTCCGGCCTGATCAACAGTTGGGGCATGCAGCTCGGCCTGTGGTCGGAGCCGCTGCCGCTCGTCAACAACATGACGGGCACGCTGATCGGCATGGTCCACATCATGCTGCCGTTCATCGTGCTGCCGCTCTATGGCAGCATGCGCACGATCGACCGCACGCTGCTGCAGGCCGCCGCCAACCTCG
>JAHCKF010000111.1 GCA_026125925.1 Pseudolabrys sp. | reverse complement strand
AATATGGGTATATGTTCGTAGGAGGAAAGTCAAGGGGAGGTAGGAATAAATATTTGAAACTTGCGTAGGATGACGAAGGCCGCGCCGTGTTATCCGCCATAGCGCTGCTTTATGAGTGCGTTGCATTCGGCATGACGCGTTTCGCTAATCCGCGCCCTAGGCCACGGACTTTATATAGGGCAAATGTCGGGTTATTCGTCGCTAAGAAATTTATGCGGGAAGGGTTGGAAACGAAAAATGCCTCCTAGGAAAAGGTCTATTACTGACGAAGAAATTGCTCTGATTAAAGGCATGCTCGATAGTGATATCGAGAAAACGAAGATTCAAGCATACTTCACGCACCCTGATAGGCCGGTAAATTTCGGGCGCATTACGAATATCGAAAAGGGAAGTTACGGCCCCGAAGTTCAGTCCGCTACCCAAGATGAAGTGGGGCGGTTTCTGAGTACATGGAATGCCCAGAGGGGCAAAGCGGTCGAAGCTGTAATTGAAGAGGCGCTTGATCCACGATCGTTGCCGCCTACTCATCCTCGAAGGATGGTGTCGTACTTCGAGCAACGGGCGGACGGCATTTGGACTGTGATGGGCGGAGAGACGGACGAGATTGAATGCAAAACCAGTTTTCATCTCGGTTCGAAAACGTTGCGAGCAATTGCAGCGTTAGCGAATAATCGCGGAGGTTACATTTTTTTCGGCGTCGATAATGACGAAATTAAAGTTGTTGGCCTGCAGAATAGTCGCTTTCAAGACACCGACCCGAGCAAATTCTCCCAGGCGATCAGAGGCGCAATGGAGCCGACCCCGCGCGTTGAGATCGGCTCTTTTGCTATCGACAAGCATACGGTGGGCGCAATCTATGTTTACGAAGAACCAGACGGGCCTGTTATAGCCTCGAAAACAGATCAAGAATTTAGAGAAGGAACGATCTATTATCGTTATCCAGGCGAGTCACGTGCAATAGGTGCGGCAGAGTTTCGAAAACTGTTGTCAGCCCGCGATAGTCGCATAAGGCAGCAAAGCGGGGCCACAATTGCGCGGCTTATGGATCTCGGTCCACGAGCTACGATTGTGGACGTGGGCGGCGCCACCCCAGAAGTTACAAAAATTGTTCGTGAGGGAATTGATGAGGCTGATGTTCTCAGAAATTTCGTTAGACAAGAGCGAGTGGAAATTCCATTGGCCTACTTATTGAGGTCGTGTTCGACAGCACGAAGTTGGCTTCCAATTTTCTACTATTTGAAGCAGAGCGGCGTTCCGGTTTCCGATGTAATAGAGATGGTGAATGCTCGAGAAACGTCGTACGTCGCTAGAAAACGCGACTTGTTGGCGAGGCTGCGTGGAGAGAAGTCGGCCAAATCCGCCGCTGTCGGGCGCGTGGCCGGAGTTCTCCGGCTCCTGTTAAAGGGTGAATATGCTTCGCCGAAGAATTCGAAGGATGCCGCGAATATAGCGTTAGCGATGACTGCAATTCCGGATGCTAGGCTGGATTTGAAGAAACTTCTTCAGTTACTTCGTGACTCTATAGATCTTATTCGAGCAGATGCGGCAATCAATGTTGCTGTGTGGAGTTATATTTACAAAGCCTCTGCTCGATTAGATGAACTATATTTTCGTCCTACCTGATCCCTCCCGGCCGCTTGACCTCAATCTCTACGAACGCCATCGGCGCATCGCCGCCGTTCATGACGTCGTGCTCGATGCCGGCGGGGCGCTGGTAGGACTGGCCGGCCTTGAGCCGCACCTCGGAAGCCTCGCCATTGATCTCGTAGCGCATCACCGCGTCGGTGAGCATGACGACGAAATAGGGAAAGCCGTGCGTGTGCCAACCGGTGGCGGCGCCGGGCGCGAAATCCCAGCGCGTGATGCGCGCCGTGCACGGCCGGCACCGCGGGCTCGTTGCATATGAAGGGCATGGATAGAGCCGCTCCGTCGCCTAGCAGCGCTAGTTCAGTTCAGAATACCATTTAGCGATCCGTTTGCGGGAGTTTCCGACAGACTCGATGCGAGCCCAATCCACCAGCGGATCACTCCTGCGATAGTGAGCAACCAATTTCTCAAAGTCGCTGGTCTTAGATAAATCCATCGCGCCAGCGCCGGCGATCCAGTTGGGGTCGCCCTTCGCCGTCGGCACTGCCTCCGTCAGAGAAATCGAAACTCCCTTCGGCGGCTTCACTTCGCGAAGAAAAGAATCGAGCAAATCTTGTGCGGTCTTCATCGTTCTACCTCGCTGCCTTCTGGCCATTTTTCTTCGGGCCGCCGCCTTCTTCGCCAGCACGGGCTTGAGATATTGCTCCGTATGGCTGCACTTTTCCTTGACGATATCCTCGGGCGTGCCAGTCCGTCCATCCTTCGAGGCTCGCCGCTGACGCGGCTCGCACCTCAGGATGACGGGGCAGGGGCGAGGGTCGCCGCGAGGTCGGCCGGTCTCTTGACCTCAATCTCCACGAACGCCATCGGCTCACCGCCGCCGTTCATGACGTCGTGCTCGATGCCGGCGGGGCGGCGATAGGATTGGCCGGCGGTTAGGCGCACTTCCGTCACGTCGCCGCCGATCTCGACCTTCATCACCGCGTCGGTGAGCATGACGACGAAATAGGGAAAGCCGTGCGTGTGCCAGCCGGTGGCGGCGCCGGGCGCGAAATCCCAGCGCGTGATGCGCACCGTGTCGTCGTCCTGCTGCACGGTCGGCACCGCGGGCTCGTTGCATTTGAAGGGCATGGGCAATCCTGACGATGTCTGATCCGTCATCCTGAGGTGCGAGCCAAAGCGCGTCAACGACGCGCGTGTGGCGAGCCTCGAAGGACGCACGGGCAGGGAGTCGAGGGCCGTCGTCCTTCGAGGCTCGCCCTTCGGGCGAGCGCCTCAGGATGACGGGTCGAGGGCCGTGCGCGGCGGGGCGGAGACTACTCCGCCGCCTTCTGGCCCTTCTTCTTCGGGCCGGCGTCCTTCTTGGCCAGCACCGGCTTGAGATACTGCCCGGTGTAGCTGCGCTTTTCGCGTGCGATGTCCTCCGGCGTGCCGGCCGCGACGATCTCGCCGCCGCCGTCGCCGCCTTCGGGGCCGAGGTCGATGACCCAGTCCGCGGTCTTGATGACTTCGAGATTGTGCTCGATGAGCATCACGGTGTTGCCGCCCTCGACCAGTTCGTGCAGCATGCTGATGTCCGGCGCCGGCACCGCGCTGTGGAATCGCTTCCGCCGCGTCAACGCGGCCTGAGCTTCGGTGCTCGCTATTCGCGCCCTTCATCGGGAATCTTGAGCATCTTGCCGCAGGCCTTGCAGTGCACGGCGTCGATGTCGTGGCGATTGAGACCGCAGTCCGGGCAGGAAAAGCGCACCTTGGTCGGGTTGATCAGCGCGCGCGCCAGGTTGAAGAACAGCGTGACCCCGAAGATCATGATGACCACCGAGAGCAGGCGGCCGACCGTGCCCGTCAGGGTGATGTCCCCGAACCCCGTGGTGGTGAGCGCGGTGACGGTGAAATAGAGCGCGTCGGCGTAATTGCGGATGTTCTGGTTGGTGTAGTGCTGTGTCTCGTACACGGCGCCGGTGACGATGAAGATGAACACCACCAGATTGGCAACGGCGAGGATCACTTCCTCGCGGCGGCGGAAATAAGGGCTGTCGGCCCGCAGTTGCGCCACCAGGTGATAGGTGCGCAGCAGCCGCAAGGTGCGTAGCACGCGCAGGAAGGCGAGACCTTCGCCGAGGATCGGGGCCAGAAACGAGATGATCGCCGCGACATCCGCCCAGGTCGATGGATGCAGCCATTCGCGCCAGGGCTGACGCGCCAGCGCCATGCGCGCTGCGAAATCCGCGAGCAGGACAACGCCGAAGATCGCGTCGATGATGCCGGTGATCCGGCCGTGTTCCAGGAAGGAGGTGGCGATGATATAGAGAATGGTGACGACGTCGAGCGCCACCAGACCGTAGCGGAAACGCCGGCCGGCGGGCGTGCGTCCCTCATAGAGTTGGCGCAGGTTCTGCCGCCACTCCGCTTCGTCGCCGCGTGCAGGCTGCTCATCGCTGCGGCTACGTCTGGTTTTCGTCCTGGCCAAAAGCGCGCTTCCCCTCGTTTCGAAAGCCAATGCCACGGCGGCCCGTCGAAGTCGATGATCTGCGTCAAGGTTTGTCGGACGGACTCGGCGGCATGCCGCGCTAGTAACCGACGAGGTGCGGGCTGGGTTTCGAGGGGCGTGCCCCCATGCGCGGCCCCGGATTTCGCTTCGCTCCATCCAGGCGACGAAACCGCGACGGCGGCGGCCGAGCCGAAGGCCGTGATATACTGGCGCGGCATGCCCGATTCATGGCTCATGGCGCTCGACTGGTTCGGCGTCGCGATTTTCGCGGTGACCGGCGCGCTGGTCGCGTCGCGCAAGCGCATGGACATTTTCGGCTTCATCCTGCTCGGCGCGGCGACAGGCATCGGTGGCGGCAGTCTGCGCGACCTGATGCTCGGCCAGTTGCCGGTGTTCTGGGTGCAGCAGCCGGCGTCGCTGGCGATCTGCGTCGTCGTGTCAGCGGCGACCTTCTTTCTCGCGCATATCCCGGAGTCGCGCTATCGCGCGCTGCTCTGGCTCGACGCAGCGGGTTTGTCTCTGTTTTGCGTGATCGGCGCCGACAGGGCGCTCGAAGCCGGCACCGGCGGATTCATCGCCATCGCCATGGGCGTAATGACCGCGACCTTCGGCGGCGTCATCCGCGACATTCTCGGCGGCGAAAGCCCGCTGGTGCTGCGCAAGGAAGTCTACGTCACCGCGGCGCTGCTCGGCGCGACGACCTATGTGGGATTGAACGTTCTCGGCGTGGCGAACGCGGTCGCCGCCGGCACCGGCTTCGCGCTGTGCTTCATCGTGCGCGCGATGGCGCTGCACTTTCACTGGTCGCTACCGGTCTATCGTGCGCGCGCCGGGCGGACGGTGGAAGAGGTCGAGAAGCTGCGGAAGTGACGCTCAACCGCCGCAGCCGCATTACCCCGCGATGAAATCGCTGCGGCGGCCGCGCCAGGTGCGGGCGCGCAGCCGCGGCGCTATCACCCACGAGATCGGCGCGGCCAGCGCGAAGCTCAGCACGATCATGATGGGCAGCGCTGCAAAAGCGTTGGCGCTCAGCGCCGGCGTCATGAGGACGGTGATCAATCCGGCACCGAATAGCACGGCGTTGACCATGAGGCCCACCAGTGACGCGATGCCGAGCCGGATCTTCTGTTCCTTTGACATCGTTTCGTTCCTTGTTCTCCGCCTGGTCAATTCATTTGGCGGGAGCGAGGTTCCGGGATGCCCTAGAGCAGGTCGCGATATTCCGGATGACGGCTGATATAGGCGGCGACAAAGGAACACAGTGGTACCACCTTACGCTGTTCCTGCCGAATCTGGTCGAGCATGCCCTTGACCAGCTTCGATCCGACGCCGCGGCCTTCGACCGCGCGTGGCACTTCGGTGTGGGTAATGGTGATCGAGCGGTCGTCGCGGCGATAGTTGGCGATGGCAAGGCCGGCCGGCGTTTGCAGCTCGAAACGATTGCGCGACGGATGGTCGGTGACGGTGTCGGGCCTGGTGTCGGTCATGGCGGAATGCCTCAGGCTTTCGCCTTATCCGGCTTCGACATCCACGCAATGATCGGCATGGCCGGCAGCACCCAGCCGAGCCCGGCGACGATGTAATAGAGCGTCGCCACGAAGCCGTTGATGTCGGTCAGCGCCGATTGCGCCAGCGCCATGGCGAGCAGGGCCCAGACCATGACCAGCGCCAGAAGCGCGATGGCGCCGATGAATTTGCGCAAGCGAACGGGCATATCGTCTCCGGAATCGTCGGGCGCTGTGGCAGTCAAATGCCGCCAACTTGCCGCATTTGCCTCAGGCGGCGCTCCTGACTATATGGTCGGCGCCGCCTGCCGCAAGGCCGCTTTTCGCCGCGATCGCCATCATGAACCTTATGCCGTCCTCCACCGCCGCTGCGCCGAAAACCGGAGCGGTGCGCGTGTGGCTCTATTGCGTCGCCGCCATGATCTTTCTGACGCTGGTCGTGGGCGGCGCGACGCGGCTGACGGAATCAGGGCTGTCGATCACCGAATGGAAGCCGGTGACCGGCGTGCTGCCGCCGCTGAGCCAAGCCGACTGGCAGGCGGAGTTCGCCAAGTACCAGCAGATCCCGCAATACCAGCAGATCAACAAGGGCATGACGATCGATGCCTTCAAGGTGATCTATTTCTGGGAGTGGTCGCACCGGCTGCTCGCGCGCACCACCGGGTTCGTGTTCCTGGTGCCGTTTCTGTTTTTCCTCGCGCGCGGCATGATTCCGAAGGCGCTGAAGGCGCGGTTGTGGACCATCTTCGCCGGTGGCGCGGCGCTTGGGTTCGTCGGCTGGTGGATGGTGTCGTCGGGCCTCAAGGGCACGCAACTCACCAGCGTGTCGCAATATCGCCTGGCGTTTCATCTGACGCTCGCCTGCGCCATCTATTTCGCCGTGCTGTGGACCGCGCAAGGTTTGCGAGCGCACGCGGAGGCGACGCCGGCGCGGCTGCGCATCGGTGCGCTGATGATTGCGGTGCTGGTGCTGGTGCAGATCTATCTCGGCGCGCTGGTCGCCGGCCTCGATGCCGGCTTGATCTACAACACCTGGCCGCTGATCGACGGCTCGTTCATCCCGGAAGCGGCGCGGCTGTGGCACATCGATCCGGCCTGGCGCAACCTGTTCGAGAACACGCTGACCGTGCAGTTCGATCACCGCATGCTGGCTTATGCGATCTGGTTGCTCAGCGGCTGGCATGCCTTCGACGCGTGGCGCAGCGGCCGCGCTGCCGGCGGCGCGCTCACCGTGTTCGGCCTGGTGACGGCGCAGGCGACACTCGGCATCTTCACCCTGCTGCATCAGGTGCCGCTCGAGCTCGCCATCGCGCATCAGGCGTTGGCGGTCGTGGTGCTGACCGCGGCGATCGTGCACGCGCAGCGGCTGTCGCTGCGTGTTTCGGCGCCGTCGCTCCGCACGGTGGAGCAGGGCGCATGATCAGCATGGGCCTCGACGACGGCGTCGCCATCGTCACCCTGGAGCACGGCAAGGCCAACGCGCTCGATGCCGAATTCTGCGAGGCGCTTGCCGTGCTGTTCGAGGAGCTGCGCGCCGCCGCCGAGGTCAAGGCGGTTGTCGTGACCGGGCAGGGCAAGATCTTCTCGGCCGGCGTCGATCTCAAGCGCGTCGGCGCCGGCGGCGCTGCCTATGTGCGTGAATTCCTGCCGCTACTGCACCGGCTCTATGACTCGGTGTTCTTCTGTCCCAAGCCGGTGGTCGCCGCGGTCAACGGCCACGCCATCGCCGGCGGCGCGGTGCTGGCGGCCAGCGCCGATCGCCGCATCATGGCGCGCTACAGCGGCAATGTCGGCATCACCGAATTGCAGGTCGGCGTGCCGCTGCCGGCGCTGGCCTTCGAGATCGTGCGCACGGTGGTGCCGCCTCGCTACCTCGCTGAATTCGCGCTCGGCGCGACGACCTATGCCAGCGACGACGCGCTGATCAAGGGCTGGGTCGATGAGGTGGTCGATGGCTGGGAGCTGATGCCGCGCGCGGTGCGGCTCGCCCGCACCTATGCGGCGCTGTCGCCCGAAGCCTTCGCGCAGACCAAGGCCCAGATCCGCCAGCCGGCGGCCGAACGCCTGGCTTCGAGCGGTGTGGCGACCGACGAGAAGGTTACCGCGATCTGGATGCAGGACGCGACGCTCGCGCGCATTGCCGATTACGTAGCGAAGACCCTGAACAAGGCTTAAGGCTCAGCGCGAGCGGATCGGTACGTCGAAGGCGATGCCGTCGTCGGCGCGGTTATACGAGAAGTGCCACCACTCGCGCTTGTAGTTGGTGAAGCCGTGGCGGCGCATGGCCTCCAGCAACAGGCGGCGGTTGGCCTTCTGCTCCGGCGTGATCGACGCGTTGGCGGTCCAACTCCTGACGCTGAAACAGTCGAAGCTGGTGCCCATGTCGAGCGAATTGTCCGGCGCGCGATCAGCCCGCGGTGCGGTGCAGGGGCCGTAGCGTTTGCCCGGATTGTAGGCGGCCGCGGACGCGGCCTTCAGCGGCACCACCGTGAGGTCGACGGCAATGCCGCGCGAATGCGCCGAATGGCCGGAGATGTAACCGAGCGCGAACAGCTTGGATTTGTCGAGCCCGGGATAGAACCGTGTCGTGTCGGGCGTGGCGCGCGGATTGCGCGCCCAGGCGGCCATCGCCGCGACGGCGCGCGTCGGCCGGTAGCAGTCATAGACCTTCAGCGAGTAGCCCGCTTTAGTGAGGTCGGCTTGCACTTGTTTGAGCGCCAGCGCCACGGGTCGGCGCAGCAGGCACTCGCCGACATTGTAGCCAGGCAGCGGACGGCCGGTGAAATTATCCGGCCCGGCGTAATGCATTTCCTGGCGGATGCCGGCGTCGATATCGCGCAGGTGGACGAGGGGTGAGGGTTGCGCCGCCGCTGGCGCCATTGCAAGCGACGCAACAATCGCCAACCCAACCGCTCGTCCCCGCGAAAGCGGGGACCCAGTACTGGATTCCCGCTTTCGCGGGAATGAGCGGAATTTGGTGCGGCTCACAGTTAGCTAGCGAAAGTTAGCTAAGCCCGCAGCCCCTGATCGAGATCCGCAATGATGTCGGCCTTGTCCTCGATGCCGATCGACAGACGCACCACGTCGGGGCCGGCGCCGGCCTTGGTCTTCTGTTCGTCCGACAATTGCCGATGCGTGGTCGAGGCGGGGTGAATGATCAGCGATTTGGTGTCGCCGATATTGGCCAGATGCGAAAACAATTTGACGTTCGAGACCAGCTTGACGCCGGCGTCGTAGCCGCCCTTGAGGCCGACCGTCATCACCGCGCCGCAACCCTTCGGCACGTATTTCTTGGCGAGGCCGTGATATTTGTCGCCGGCGAGCCCGCCATAGCTGACCCAGGCGACCGCCGGATGCGTCGACAGGAAATCGGCGACGGCGAGCGCGTTGTCGCAGTGGCGCTGCATGCGCAGCGGCAGCGTCTCGATGCCGGTCGAGATCAGGAAGGCGTTGAACGGCGACAACGCCGGCCCGAGGTCGCGCAGGCCGAGCACGCGGCAGGCGATGGCGAAGGCGAAATTGCCGAACGTCTCGTGCAGTACGATGCCGGCATATTCCGGACGCGGCTCGCACAGCATCGGATATTTCTTGTCGCGCGACCAGTTGAAGGTGCCGGCATCGATGATGATGCCGCCGATCGAGTTGCCGTGGCCGCCGAGGAATTTTGTGAGCGAGTGCACGACGACGTCGGCGCCGAAGTCGATCGGCTTGCACAGATAGGGCGTCGCCAGGGTGTTATCGACGATGAACGGTACGCCGGCCTTGCGGGCGATGGCGCCGATCGGCTCGAGATCGGTCACGGTGCCGCCGGGGTTGGCAATTGATTCAACGAAGATCGCCTTGGTCTTCGGCGTCACCGCGCGCTCGAACGAGGAGATGTCGTCCGGA
>JAHCKF010000110.1 GCA_026125925.1 Pseudolabrys sp. | reverse complement strand
CCGCGACGCGGGCCGGGTTGTCATACCCATGACGAAACCCGCGCCCGCGATGTGACGGACGGGGCGAAGAATTTCGGATGGAACCCGGCGGTCCGGCTTTCGACAAAAATTTTGCGTTCGCTGTCACGTCCGGCGCTGCCCGAACGTCATGGCATTGAGGCCCGACACACCTGGATCGTGACCGATGACCGAAACCGCCATTTTCGCCGAACGTTTTGAGGCCGCCCGGCCGCGCCTGCGCGCGGTCGCCTATCGCATGCTGGGCTCCAGCGCGGAGGCCGAGGATGCCGTGCAGGAAGCCTGGCTGCGGCTGAGCCGCGCCGGCGGCGGCGGCGTCGATAACCTGCCGGCCTGGCTGACAACCGTGGTCAGCCGCGTCTGCCTCGACATGCTGCGCACGCGCAAATCGCGGCGCGAGGAGCCGATCGGTCCCGGCGTGCCCGAGCCATCGACCGGCAGCGCCGAGGACGATGCACTGCTCGCCGACTCGGTCGGCATGGCGCTGCTTATCGTGCTCGACAAGCTGACGCCGGGCGAGCGCGTCGCCTTCGTGCTGCACGATATGTTCGACCTGCCGTTCGACGCCATCGCGCCGATCGTCAATCGCTCGGCCGAGGCCACGCGTCAGCTCGCCAGCCGCGCGCGCCGCCGCGTGCAGGGCGTGACGGAGGTCGCTGCGGGCGATCTCGATCGCCAGAGCGAAATGGTCAGCGCTTTCATCGCCGCCTCGCGTGATGGCGACTTCGAGGCGCTGCTGACGATGCTCGATCCCGAGGTGGTGATGCGTGCCGATGACGCCGCTTTCGCTATCGGCGGCATCCGCGAACTGCGCGGCGCCAACGCGGTGGCGACCACCTTCAACGGACGCGCCCGCGCCGCACGGCCCGCCCTCGTCGATGGTGCGCCGGCGTTTGTCGTGTTCCTGGGAGGCTATCTGCGCATCGTAGTCATGATCAGCTTTGCCGGCGAGCGCATCGCCGGCATCACCGCGATTGCCGACCGCGCGCGGCTCGGCACCTTCGACATCGAGCTGCTCGATGAGTAAAGGAAGTTAGCGCGTCAGTCCGAGGCCGCGCAGATAGATCAGCACCTCGGCCTCGAGCAGTTCATCCGGCGCCATCGGCAGCGTGCGCCTTGCGCGATCGCCGCGACCGAACAGCGAGGCGATGCCGTGGGTCATCGACCAGATGTGCAGCGCCACCATCAGCGCCGGCGGCCGTTCGCCCGCCGGCAGCGTTGCGACCAGCCGCTCCGCCGCCGCACGCAACACCGCGAAGGCGTTGTCGGCGGCGCTGCGCAATTGCGGATCGGTGTCGGGGGCGACGCCGGCCTCGAACATCGCCGAGTAATAGGCCGGCATGTCGCGAGCGAATTCGAGATAGGCCTTACCGAGACGGTTGAGCGCGGCCATCGCGTCCGGCCGTCCCTCGTCCCAGGCCTTTGCCAGCGCATCGGCGAACAGGTCGAAACCGCGCCGCGCCACGTCGGCGATCAATTCCTCGCGGCTCTTGAAGTGACGGTACGGCGCCGCCGGCGACACGCCGGCCCAGCGCGCGGCATCGGCGAAGGTGAAGCCGGCCGGCCCCTTTTCGGCGATGAGTTCCAGCGCGGCGCGGACCAGCGCCTCTTTCAGATTGCCGTGGTGATAGCCGCGCGGGCCGCCCCCGCCCGGGGGGCCGTCGCGGTCGTGTTTGGTCCACCTCATGCGCGGGTCGCCCTCATGTGAAGGGCCTTTACATGAATCCGGGGGGTCCGTCGATGGCTGTTGAGGAATGGCGGTAAGGCGGGCCGCTCACGGTCCTAGCGACAGACAGGCGTGAAGATCGGCGCGCCGCGTTAGCGGCGCACGGCGAGCGGCAGGGCATCGAACAGAGTCGGTCCGCCGGGCTGCGCGCCTTCGATGGTCAGGAGCTTCAGCTTCGTCACCACGCCGCCCGGCGCCGAGAAGCCGCCGGTCTTCGCGCCGTTGCGATCGCTCGCCGCCATGACGCGGTGGCATGGCATGACGACCGGGCACGGGTTCTGCCCCATAGCCTGACCGACGGCGCGCGCCAGAGTCTTGTCGCCGAGCCGCTCAGCGACTTCGCCGTAGGTCAACGTCTCGCCGGGCGGGATCTGCCGCACGATCTTGTAAACACGGGCGTTGAACTCCGACGCTTCGCTGTCGTCGATAGCGATATCGGAGAGGTCGCGCTTTTCGCCGTTGAGCAGCGCGACGATGCCCTGAATCGCCTGCTGCGTGCGACTGTCAGGCACGCGCTCGATCGCCTCGGGGAACCGTCTGCGCATTCGCGCGCGCGTCGCGGCGGCATCGAGCTCCGGCAACTGCACGCCGATCAGGCCGCGCGCGTTCCAGGCAACGCCGCAGGCACCGATGGCGGTGTCGAACAGGGTGAAGGCTTGCTCGCTCATGCGCCTAACATGGCGTTGTCGCGATCAATCCGCCACCCGCTTTCTGGCGTCATCCTCAGGCGCAGTTTTCAGGCACAAGCGCCATAGTTGGCGATGTCGGCGGTCACGCCCAGCCTCGCGATGAATTCCTGTGGATTGAAATTCATCGCTTTGTAGCGCGCCGTGACCGTGGCCTTGGCATTTTCCAGCGTTTCGGCATCCTGCCACTCGACGAAGGTGACGACATTGAATGCGCCTGGCCCGGCCACCTGCTCCAGCACCAGATTCTGCCGGCAGCCGGGGATCACCTGCAACATGTCCCTGATCATGGCGACGCGCGCCATGAATTCATCGCGCGCTACGGCGGGAACGATGAACTTGTCGATCTTGTAAACCGGCGACGATGGCGATGGCATCCGGCACTCCTTGACGACCACTTTGATGTTTGACAACATATAGTCATATCGACTATTATACGTCAATGACCGATCGACCGCGCAACGCCGCCGGCTCCGCCTTGAGCCTGCTTATCCTCGACGTCTTCCGCCTCAATGGCCGATTGCTCGCCGAAGGCGATCGGCTGGTCGGCGATCTCGGTCTGACCAGCGCGCGCTGGCAGGTGCTCGGCGCCATCGCGCTCGCGCCGACGGCGCAGCCGGTCGCCTGGATCGCGCGCAGCATGGGGCTCTATCGCCAGGGGGTGCAGCGCATCGTCAATGAACTGGTGCAGGAGGGCTTTGCCGCCTTCGCCGACAATCCGCATCATCGCCGCGCCAAGCTGATCACGCTGACGGCCAAGGGCCGCACCGCCTACGAAGCGGCCGACCGGCGGCAGAAGCCTTGGGTCATTGCCCTGGCGAAGGGCCTCAACGCCGGCGATCTGGCAACCACGCGGCGTGTGTTGTCGATGCTGCGCGACAGACTGGATGCGGGCGCGCAGGCTGACGGGTGAATGCCCGCATTATTTTGCGGCCACGCGCCGCGACAGGCGCTTGAGCGCCCGCGAGAAGACCTTGGGATCGTCGGCGGCACGCGCCAGCACCAGGGCGCCCTGGATGCCGGCGAGCACATCCTCCGCCAGTTCCGCCGCTTCGCCGCGCGCATGCCCTGCCCGCCGCAGCGCCGAAGCGAGCGCCGCGCGCCAGCGCTCGAAATAGCCATGCACGGCGTCGGCGAATTCGTCCCGCGCGGCGCCGAGCGCGAAGACGCCGACGAGACAAACGCGCCGGCCGGAGCGGAAGTAGGCGTCGGTGGCCTTGAACATCCGCGCGATGCCGCCTGCGGCATCGTCGCCATCACGCAATGGTGCGAACACTTCACGTTCGAACCACTGATCGATCTCGGCCAGCACTTCCTTGGCCATCTGCGCCTTGCCGCCGGGAAACAGATGATAGAGGCTGCCCTTGCCGAGCCCGGTCGCCGCGGTGATCAGCGACAGGCTCGCGCCTTCATAGCCATGCGCGCGAAACACCTCGCCGAGCTGCGGCAGCACCGCGGCGCGGGGCGAGACGGCGGGCTTGCTTTTGGAACTGCTCACGCGAAACAAGCTCCGCTCATTCCCGCACAAGCGGGAATCCAGTGCCAATCTCAAGCGTCCACATTTCTGACTCCTGGGTCCCCGCTGGAGCCTGTGCTCGGGCCAGCCGGAGGCTGGACCCGAGTGCGGGGACGAGCGGAGTGACGACTATCGCACTCAGAACGGCTCTCCCGGCAGCCCCGGCACGTCGGCCGGACGCGGGCCCGGTGCCGGCCAGCGGAAGCGGCGATCGCTTTCGGCAATATCGATGTCGTTGATGCTGGCCTCGCGGCGCTGCATCAGGCCTTCGGCATCGAACTCCCATTGCTCGTTGCCGTAGGAGCGGTGCCACTGACCGTTCGCGTCGCGCCACTCGTACTGGAAGCGCACGGCAATGTGATTGCCGTCAAACGCCCACAGATCCTTGATCAGGCGATAATCGTTCTCTTTCGCCCATTTGCGCTTGAGGAATTCGACGATGGCGGGGCGGCCGGCAAAGAACTCGCCGCGGTTACGCCAGGTCGAGTTCTCCGTATAGGCGAGCGAGACACGCTCCGGATCGCGACTGTTCCAGGCGTCTTCCGCCATACGCACTTTCTGGCGGGCGGTTTCCAGGGTGAACGGGGGAAAGGGAGGACGCGACATGACAAAAACTCCGTGAGAGGCACCCAACCTCACCCGCTGTACCGATCGGTACACGGAATTGTCAAGCGGTCGGCCGTAACGAAAAAGTCATTGCTGCGAGAGGACGGCGACGCGGCGATTTAGCTGCCGCCGGCTTCCTGATCCGCCTTCATGGCGATGCGCAGTGGCTTCGGGATCGGCTTGGCTCTTCCGCCGGACACGAAGGCGACCTGCACGTCGGCCTCGACGAGCAATTCATCGCCGCGCTTGACCTGCTGATGCAGCGTGATCGACGCGCCCTTCACTTCCTTGGGCCGCGTATAGAGATCGAGCAGGTCGTCCATCTTGGCCGGCCGCTTGAAGTCGATCTTCATCTGGCGGACGACGAAGGCGAAGCCCGGCGCTTCCTTCTCGGTCTCTTCGAACAGCGCGCGATGATCGGCCCCGAGCAGCCGCAGATAATTGGTGCGGCCGCGCTCCATGAAGCGCAGATAGCTGGCGTGATAGACGACGCCGGAGAAATCGGTGTCCTCGTAATAGACGCGTATCTGCTGGTGATGCAGGCCGTCGGTGACGGTGCCGTCGATGGGGTTTGGGGCCACGTTGTTCTCCGTCGTCATGCCCGGCTTCATGCCGGGCATCCACGCCTTGTTTGGACAACGCTTAGAAGACGTGGATGGCCGGGACAAGCCCGGCCATGACGAGAGAATCTCACTCTTCCTCATCCCCCGCAAACAACCCGAACTGGCTCGGATCGCGGTTGGGCTCGTTCATGCCGAGATGCTTGAACGCCGCGCCGGTGAGCACGCGGCCGCGCGGCGTGCGCTGGATGAAACCCTTCTGGATCAGATAGGGCTCGATGATGTCCTCGATGGCGTCGCGCGGCTCCGATAGCGCCGCGGCGATGGTCTCGATGCCGACCGGACCGCCGGCATAATTCTCGGCGATCATCTTCAGGTAGCGCCGGTCCATGGCGTCGAGGCCCGAACCGTCGACCTCGAGCGCCGAGAGCGCCTTGTCGGCGATGGCGCGATCCACCGCCTTGTCGCCATCGACGTGAGCGAAGTCGCGCACGCGGCGCAGCAGCCGTCCGGCAATGCGCGGCGTGCCGCGCGAGCGCTTGGCAATTTCATTGGCGCCTTCCGGCGTCATCGGCAGGCCGAGCACGCGCGCGCCGCGCGCGACGATGAGTTCGAGCTCCGCCTCGGTGTAGAAATTGAGGCGGATCGGAATGCCGAAGCGATCGCGCAGCGGATTGGTCAGCAGACCCGCGCGCGTCGTCGCGCCGACCAAAGTGAATGGCGCGAGATCGATCTTCACCGAACGCGCCGCCGGGCCCTCGCCGATGATGAGGTCGAGCTGGAAGTCCTCCATCGCCGGATAGAGGATTTCCTCGACATGCGGATTGAGGCGATGGATCTCGTCGATGAACAGCACGTCGCGCGGTTCGAGATTGGTGAGCAGCGCCGCGAGATCGCCGGCCTTGGCGATCACCGGGCCGGAGGTGGCGCGGAAATTGACGCCGAGTTCGCGCGCCACGATCTGCGCCAAGGTGGTCTTGCCGAGACCCGGCGGGCCGACGAACAGCACGTGATCGAGCGCCTCGCCGCGCGCCTTCGCCGCTTCGATGAACACCGAGAGATTGGCGCGCGCCTTCTCCTGGCCGACGAACTCGGCGAGCTTCTGCGGCCGGATCGTCGCATCGAAATCGTCGTCGCGTTTGTCGGCGGAGACGAGGCGTTTGGGCGGTGTGGTCATATCTGTCGTCCCGGCCAAGCCATAAGCGCGTTTACGCGCGTCGTCGACGCGCTATGGCGCGAGCCGGGACCCATAGCCACCGTGCTATCGAGAGGACACGGCGTATGGGTCCCCGCTTTCGCGGGGACGACAGCTAATATTGCTGCAGCGAACCTCACGACAATCCCCGGCGATATTTGTTCGGCAGCAATTCGCCGATGGTCGTCACCTCAGGACCTTGACTGCCGTTCGGCACAATCACGCGCGCCTTGGCGTCGTAATCGTGGATCAGCTCGCGGCAGGCGCCGCAGGGCGAGACCACGGCGATATCGCCGGCCTCGCCCGGCTTCGGGTGCCGAACGGCGACGATGGTGTCGATGCCGAGGTCGCCCTTCTCGGTGAGCGCGGTGCCGATCGCCACCGCCTCGGCACAGACCGCGCCGCGCCCCACATAGGCATCGAGATTGACGCCGACGACGACGCGGCCGTCGCGCGTGCGCACCGCCGCGCCGACCTCTTGCCAGTCGTTGCGGTAGCGCGACTTGATCGCCGTGGTGGCGGCGGCGATCAGTTCTTTGTCTTGGTCGGTCAGTTTCATTTCGCGAGCTCTTTTAACCCCTGCCGGATCAGCGCCGCGGTGTCCGCCCCCTCGCCCAGCGCGCGCGATGCCGCCGCTATCGCGGTTGCCGCCTGCGGCTGGCCGTAACCGAGATTAACCAGCGCCGACACCGCATCGAGCACCGGCTTCGGCGCGCGCCGCTCGTCGACCGCGCCGGCCATCTGCGCCGCGCCGAAATCGACATCGGCGAAAGCCGGCACCTTGTCCTTCAACTCCGACACGATGCGCTCGGCCACTTTGCTGCCGACACCCGGCGTGCGCGCCACCGAGGCCTTGTCGCGCATGGCAATAGCATTGGCGAGTTCGTTGACCTTCAAAGTCGACAGCACCGACAGCGCCACCTTGGCGCCGACGCCCTGTACCGTTTGCAGCAGACGGAACCATTCGCGCTCGGCATCGGTCGTAAAACCGAAGAGCTTGATCTGGTCCTCGCGCACGTAGGTTTCAATGGCCAGCGTAGCCGCCTCGCCCGGCGCCGGCAGCGCGGTCAGCGTGCGCGCAGCGCAATGCACCTGATAGCCGACGCCGCCCACATCGAGGATGACGTAATCCTCGCCGTAGGAGTCGATGATGCCCTTGAGCTTGCCGATCATCGTGCAGCGACCTTCATCTTCATGACGATGCTGGCGCGGTGATGCGCGTGGCAGATGGCGATCGCCAGCGCGTCGGCGGCGTCCTCGCTCTGCGGAGCCGCCTTCGGCAGCAGCACGCCGATCATCAGCCGGATCTGGGCCTTCTCGGCGTGACCGGCGCCGACCACCGTCTTCTTGATCAGGTTCGGCGCATATTCGGCGACGGCGAGGCCGGCGCGCGCCGGCACCAGCATGGCGATGCCGCGCGCCTGGCCCAGTTTCAGGGTCGAAGCGCCGTTGGCGTTGACGAAGGTCTGCTCCACCGCCGCTTCCTGAGGGGCATAGCGCGCGATCACCTCAGACAGACCATCATGCAGCGCCACCAGCCGCGCGCCGAGGTCGGCACGCTCCGAGGTCTCCACCGAACCGCAGGCGACATGGATCAGCCGGTTGCCGGCGCTCTCGATCAGCCCCCAGCCGGTGCGGCGGAGGCCGGGGTCGATGCCGAGGATGCGAATCGTCTGGGTGGCCATGCCCCGTTGATAGCCCCGGCGGCCCGGGCCTGCTAGACAGGCCGTCCTGCCGGGAATGCCCTGATGTCCGAACTGTCCTTCTGGCCGGCCGTCGCCGCCGCCACCGCCGAACCACGCTTCCTCATCGCGCTCGCCGTCGCCCTGCTCGCCGGGCTGGTGCGCGGCTTCACCGGGTTCGGCTCGGCGCTGATCTACATGCCGCTGATGTCGGCGGTGTACAGCCCGCAGGTGGCGGCGCCGACGCTGCTGCTATTCGACACGTTCTGCAGCCTGCCCTTCGCGCTCAAGGTGTGGACGCAGGCGACGCGGCGCGAAATCGTGCCGGCGGCGTTCGGCGGCGCCGTGTTCGTGCCGCTCGGCGTCGCGGCGCTCATTTATGTCGATATCCTGATCCTGCGCTGGTTCATCGCCGCGCTGGTGCTGATCGCGCTGGCGGTGCTGATCTCGGGCTGGCGCTATCAGGCCCGGCCGACGCCCGCCATCTCGTTCGGCGTCGGCGCGATGGCTGGCTTCGGCGCCGGCTCGGTGCAGATCGCGGCGCCGCCACTTCTGGTGTTCTGGCTCGGCGGTCAGAACAGCGCCGCCACCGTGCGCGCCAACATCATGGTGTATTTCATCATCGAGGGCTCGCTGTCGATCCTCGCTTACCTGTTCACCGGTCTGTTCGACCGCCAGGTGGCGACGCTCGCGCTTCTGCTCGGCGTGCCCTTCGCGGCGGCGATGACCGTCGGCGCCTATTTCTTCCACGGCACCAGCGACCGGCTGTATCGCCGCATCGCCTATGTCATCATCGCCATCTCGGGGCTCGTCAGCCTGCCCCTGTTCGACGCTTTGCGCTGATCCTTCATCTACAACAGCGTGCCGCGCAGGATGACCAGCGCCACGCTGAAATAGATGACGAGGCCGGTGACGTCGACGAGAGTCGCCACGAACGGCGCCGAGGCGCTGGCCGGGTCGAAACCGAGACGCTTGAGGATGAACGGCAGCATCGAGCCGGCCATCGAGCCGAAGGTGACGATGCCGATCAGCGCCGCGCCGACGGTGAGCGCCACCAGTTGCCAATGCAGGCCGTAGTCGTAGAGACCGAGTTGCTGCCACAGCGTAATACGCACCATGCCGATGACGCCGAGAATGGCGCCTAGCACCATGCCGGTCGGCAGTTCGCGCACTGCCACGCGCCACCAGTCCCGCAGCCGCAGCTCCTGCAAGGCCAGCGAGCGGATCAGCAACGAGGTCGCCTGCGAGCCGGAATTGCCGCCGGAGCTCATGATCAGCGGCACGAACAGGGTCAGCACGATGGCCTTTTCCAGTTCAACCTCGAAGGACTGCATGGCGCTCGCGGTCAGCATCTCGCTGAGGAACAGCACGCACAGCCAGCCGGCGCGCTTCCGGATCATGGCGCCGAAGCCCATCTGCAGATACGGCTTGTCGATCGCCTCCATGCCGCCGAAACGCTGCACGTCTTCGTTGCTCTCCTGGAGGATGGCGTCGATGGCGTCGTCCACC
>JAHCKF010000011.1 GCA_026125925.1 Pseudolabrys sp. | reverse complement strand
GCAGGTCGGATCGCTGCCGGCGCCGAACTCGCCGAGAAAGCCCTTCTTGTTGTTCTGGCGCAGCCAGCCGGTCACGCTCTTCAATGTCGTGATCCCGACAGTCTCGTTCTTGCATTCGGGGTGGGTGCCCGAATAGTTGGAGTCGAGATACTGGTGCAGCTCGTAGACGAAGTTGTTGGCTGGATCGACGATGTTCTTCATCGCCGTGGCATTCGAGGTGCCATAGCTGGTGCTCGCCCAGCTATGCGCGCCGGTCCAGGCGTTGCCGGGAACGAAGACGGTGTTTTGCGCGCCGGCCTGGCGGATGGCCGCAATGGCGCGGTTGGCAGCGTCGAGCCAGGTTTCAGTCGGCAAGCCCTTCGGCTCATTCATCAGGCCGAAGCCGACCTTGCCGTTGCTCTTGAAGGCTTCCGCCAGCCGCTGCCAAAGGCCCGCGAGCGCGTCGGCGGGCACGGCGACGCTGCCGATTACCTGCTGGCGATAGTAAGCGTAATTGTGGACGTCGAGCACGACGTAGAGGCCCTTGCCGGTCGCGTACTGCACGACGGAACTCAAGCGCTGCAACTCGGCCGCATCGAGCGGGCCGTTCAGCTGCGGCTGCATCCGCTCCCAGAGGAACGGCACGCGGATGGTGTTGAGGCCCTTGCTCGCAACATAGTCGATCGTCGCGCGTGGCGGGTAGAAGTAGTCCGTGCCGGCGACGCCGGGAATCTTGCGGCCGTTGAACTCCGCGCCGGCAATGTTGAGACCGGTGAGATGCGCCGGTTGGCTGTGCGCCGCCCTGGGCGCCAGCGACATCGCACAGAATACGAGCAGCGAAGCCGCCAGCAGCGTCAATGACGACAAGCGCTGCGCGGAATTTGAGCAGCTCGAAAAGCGGCGACACTCCGGTGACAATTCCTCGCCTCCATCCGTATGCAAAAATTATGCAGGTTTCGTGAGACCGATGTCTCACGAAACAAGCCGATCACGAGGCGGGTCACGCGCGGCGAGGCGCTCACGATAAGGCTGCAAGCCGTGCGTGGTCATTCGAAGACGAGAAAGTGACCGAAGCGCGGCATCGCGTCAGACTTAAGAATAGCGACTGTGCTGCAACGTATTCGCACGCGCCGCGTTGCATCCTGTTGTGCCACCGGAAGCTTGACACTCATGCAGATCGTACACGTCGTGCGGCAGTTCCATCCCTCTGTCGGCGGGCTGGAGAATGTTGTCGCCCAACTCGCCTTTGCGCAGTATGGCAAAGGACATGACGTCCGGGTTGTGACGCTCGATCGCATCTTCAACGCGCCAGAGGCAGCGAGGTTGCCGAAATGGGAGCGCATCGGCGATATCGAGGTCGTCCGGGTCCCGTATGTCGGTTCGACGCGCTATCCCATCGCTCCGTCGGTTATCCGACATATTCGTCACGCGGATATCGTCCACGTCCACGGCATCGACTTCATCTTCGACTACCTCGCCTGGACCGCACCGCTCCATCGCCGCAAGCTCGTAGTGTCCACCCATGGCGGCTTCTTTCACACGTCCTTCGCGGCGCGATTGAAGAAGATCTACTTCAACGTGGTGACGCGCGCTTCGCTGCGCTGGTACGCCGGCGTCGCCTGCGTGAGCGCGGCCGACGAGGCGATGTTCAGGAAGGTGCGGGCGCGGGGCGCCTGTCTGATCGAGAACGGCGTCGATGTCGATAAATTCGCCGACGCCGGCGCCAAGGCGCCGACGAAGTCACTGCTGGCGATGGGCCGGCTTTCCAGCAACAAGCGCATCGATCAGGTCCTGGCCTTCCTGGCGGCGTTACGTCGTTGTGATCCGGAGTGGTCGCTGACGATCGCCGGGCGGCCTTACGACATTTCCATCGATGACCTGCACGGCTATGTCCGCCACCTCGGCCTTGCCGGCCATGTCCGCATCGTCGACAGCCCGAGCAATGACGATCTCCGCGGCTTGATGGCCGATGCCTCGGTGTTCATCTGCGCGTCGTCCTACGAGGGTTTCGGGCTAGTGGCGATCGAGGCGATGTCGGCCGGTTTGTGGCCGGTGCTCAGCGGCATTCCGCCGTTCCGGCATCTCGTCGAACAGACCGGGCTTGGATCGATCGTCAATTTCGACAATGTCGACGCCGCGGCACTCGCTTTCCTCGATGTTTGGGAGAAGGTCGCGTCGCATTACGATCAGGCGCGCTACGCGGCGATGAAGGCGGCGGCCGGCTATCGCTGGGAACTCGCCGGTGAAAAATACGAGGCGCTTTACGAGTCCGTGCTTGGCAAGAAGAGCCGCACCATTCTCGATGTGCCGATCCTGGCCAAAACGTCGGCCGAGGCGGTGGAGCTACTCGACCGGGAATTCGCCGCCGGTCGCGGCGGTATTGTGGTCTTCGCCAACGCCCATACGCTCAACGCCACGGTCGCGGATCGGCGGGTGCAGTCGATCCTGAAGCGGTCGATCGTGTTCAATGACGGCGTCGGCGTCGACATTGCCAGCCGCCTGCTGTTCGGCAAGCCGTTTCCGGATAATCTGAACGGCACCGATTTCATCCCGCATTATCTGCGCAACACGGCGCATGCCTATCGCATCTATCTCGTCGGCGGCATGCCCGGTGTCGCCCAGCGCGCTGCGGCGCGGCTGGCGGCCATGGCGCCGCAGCACAACTTCGTCGGCGTCTGCCATGGCTTCGTGCCGCGCGAGCACATGGATGAGCTGATCGGCGATATCCGCCGCTCCCGGGCCGATATCGTGCTGGTCGCGATGGGCAACCCGCAGCAGGAGACCTGGCTCAACGACCGCCTGCGCGAGACCGGGTGCCGGCTCGGCTTCGGCGTCGGCGGTCTGTTCGACTTTATGGCGGAAGTCGTGCCGCGGGCGCCGCAGTGGGTGCGGACCGCGCGGCTGGAGTGGGCCTTCCGCATGATGCAGCAGCCGAAGCGCTTGTGGCGGCGCTATCTGGTGCAGATGCCGATCTTCCTGTTGCGGGTCGGACGGCAGTGGGCCGCCGGCGAGCGCGTGTCGTCGGCATCGCCGCAGTGACGGTCGCTTCCGCCGATACGCCGCCGACCGGCTTGCGCGGCCGGCTGGGCCACGTCTGGCAGCTCGTCCATCGCTGGAAAGGCCGTATCCTCTTCGCGTTTCTCGACCAAGGGCTCTACAGCACCACCAATTTCGTGCTGACGGTGCTCTACGCGTGGTGGCTGCCGCTCGAAGATTTCGGCCGTTATGTGGTGGTGTGGACCGCGGTGTTCTTCATCGAGGCGGTGCAGAACTCGATGATCATCGATTCGCTACCGGCCATTGTCAGCCATCACGGCCGGCACAACCGCGGCCGCATCGATGTCGCGGGGTTCTGGGTGGTCTGCGTGTTCGGTGCGGTGAGTAGCGCGCTGTTGTTCCTCGCCGCCGCGGTGCTGTGGGCTCTGCACTCGGCTTATGCGCTGCCGGTGCTGGTGCTGGCCTTGGTCAATCCGCTGCAGCGCATGTATCTCTATTACCGTCGGCTCTGCTACATCCGCGACCGGCAAGGCGTCGCGGCTGCTGCTGCCGCGGCTTACAGCATAACCTTGCTGGCCGGCGCCGGCGCGTTGGCGTTCTTCAAGGTGATCTCCGTCGATGCGGTTCTCGCCTTGCCGGGTGCGGCGGCGTCGGCCGCCATCGCGACGATTGTCATTGCCGGTATCGGCCGGCTGACGCGTGTCCGCGCCGTCAATGTCAAATGGCTGACGATGCGCATCTGGAATTCGGGGCGCTGGCTGGCGCCGGCCGCGGTGGTGTCCTGGCTGATGAGCTGGGGCATCTTTCCATTGGTGGCGCTGTTCAGCGGCCCGGGCGCTGCCGGCGTCATCCGCGCCCTGCAAAATCTGCTGACGCCCATCGTGCAGTTCAATTCCGCGCTGAACCTCGCGCTCCTGCCGCGCGTGGCCGACAAGGTCGCCGATCACGGCAATGACTATGCAAGGCGCTTTGCGCTTCGCGCCACGGCCGGCTTCGCCGGCCTGGTGCTGCTGTACTGCGGTGCGATCCTCGCGTCGGCGCCGATCCTGCTGCCGCTGCTCTACCACAAGCCGGAGATCGCGGCGTCGGAGGGGCTGCTGTGGCCGCTGTCCTTCGGCATCGTCTGGGAAGCAAGCCGCGTCGCTGCGTCGATGTCGCTGCTGGCGACGCGCCGCACGCGCGTCGTGCTGCTGTCGCGACTCATCGCGCTGACGGTCTTTGCCGTTGGCGGCGTGGCGCTGGGCTGGGCGGCGGGCTTGAGCGGCGTGTTGTGGGCCAATGCCATCGCCACCGCGACAGGCGCCGCCATCGTCATCTTCACCGCGTTGCGCCCGCGCTCGGTCGCGGCATAAGGGTTGTCAGTGCGCGGTGCCGAGCAGGGCGCGCTCCAGCCGGGCCACGGCCTGCTGAAGCTGATCGAGCCGTTGCAGGAAGATGGCGTCCTTGCTGAGATACGTCAGCCCCTTGCTGGCCGCGACCAGCGCTTTCGCTGCGCGATCGGCAAACAGCGCGTCGAACCGGACGGTGATTTTTTGCAGCCGGCCGGCCTGGCTCTTCGGCACGATCCGCCTCGGTAACAGATCGGTGCCCGCGGCTTGGCCGTAGCGCCGGTTGAACTCCTTGAACAGATCCTCGTCGTCATCCGACAGGCTGTCGAGACCTCTGGCGCCATCGATGGTACGGATCTTGAAGTGCTTCAGCGCTTCCCAGGCGGAGCTCGGCGGCAATCGGATCGGGCGGTAATCGAGGTCGAGCGACTGCGTCCAGTCGATCCACTTGAACGGCGCGACTTCGGGCGAGCAAGCGACCGGAATCCACGGTACCCGCAAGGTGTCGGCGACGATCGCGCCGTGCATGGCCTCGGTCAACACCAGGCTTGCGCCGGCAAGGCTTTGCAGCGTGCGTTCGACCGGCCAATGCGCATCGACGAACTCAAAGCCGACGCGCTCGCAGATCTCCGGCCACCGACTATTCATCACCGAATTGTAGTGCGGCATGAAGACGACGCGGCCGCCGCGCGGCACGTCGGGCTTCAAATTCGGGATTGTCGCCAGCAATGCGGCGCTGTCGGTGATCGCTTTGTCCGGCATGCCGATCAGCCGCCCGGTCAGCGGCCCACGCACCGCGAGAATCGACCACTTGTCGTTAGGCCACAGCGACGGCAACGGTCCGGTGCCGGCGCCGCTGCCGAGCACGAAGACGCGCTTGCCCGCTGTAGCCGGCGGGGACAGATAGTCGTCGCGGAAGATCGACCCAATGCCCAATAATACGACGTCCTCGACGTCGAAGCAGGCAGGTGACAGCACCTCGCGCCAAATCAAAGGGTTGAGATCGTCGCCGAAGTTGCCGCGCGGGCTCTTGTAGTAGAGGACTTTCATTGCGGTCTGATGGAGTCATCCGATTGCGGAGATCTGGCGCGGCGCGCCGAGTGCGACTCGGCGCGCCGGTTGTTCAAGGCGCCGGCGCTGACCGGGCTCTGCAACAGGCTCTCGTAAAGCGCCACGTGCCGGTCCGCGATCGCATCCCAGCGAAAATGCCGTGCGGCGGCTTCGACGCGACGGCTCAGATCGGCGCGCGCCGTCGGGTTGGCCTGCAGCCGGGTGAGCGCGCTGAGTGCATCCTGTGGGCCCCCGGTGTCGAGCGTTGCTCCGCGGATCCAGTCGGGCGTGATCGGGCTATGCCGCGTGGCGACCAGGAGTCCGTTGACGAAGGCCGCCGCCAGCGTGCCGCGCTTGGCAGAGGCGCCGTCCGGGAACGGCAGATAGGCGAAAGTCGCTTCCGCAAGGTGCGCAGCGACCTCGTGATCCGGAAGCTGCGGTGACACCTTGATGCCGATCGCCGTCGCTTGCGCGATGATGTCATCCGCATAACGCCGGAAGCGATCGGGTACGGCGCCGATCAATTCGAACGTCAGGCTGCTCGACGATACGCCGGCGAGCCGCGCGAGTTCGAGGAAGGCTTCGAGACCCTTGTTCGGCGCGATCAGGCCGAAATAGCAGACCAGGTTGGGCTGGCGAGGGCGGCCGGCCGCAGCCGGCACATTGCTGCCGATCTCGACGGTCGCGTCGACGCCGCGGCGGCGCGGGAAGCGTTGCTCGAACAGCGCGCGTTCCTCGCCGGTGGTGAAGATGCGCGCGGCGCAGTGCCGGGCGAACGGCGAGAACCATGCGCGCCGATAGGGCTTGAACACCGCGTATTCATGCAGCGTCACCACGACTGGCCGGCTGCGAATGCGGCGGGCGATCGCACTCGGCGTCAACGAGCGGCCGTAGCCGGCGGTAGGATACTGGATATGGATCACATCGCAGTCGCTATGCTCGATCTCCTCGAGGATGGATGGCGCATAAAGCTGTGAGAACCGGCCGCTGGCGAAACGCCGGACAGCAATGCCGGCCTTCGTCAGGTGCTGGCTGAGGACTTGTGTGTAGTCGCCAACGCCACACGCCTGCGGAGGCCATGAGCCGCTGACCAGAAGCACATTGGTCATCACTTCAAACTCCGTACCGGGATCCGCGACGTTACGAACTGGCGCCCTGACGAAGGCCGGTGCCGTATTCATACGGCTTGATGTAGGCGGAGCTGTGGTAATAGTCGTAGTTGCGCAGGCGCCGCAGATCGACGCGCGTCAACACGGTTCCCAGCACGCGGTCCTTCAGCGGCGACAGAAGATCGACGGCGCGCGCAATGAGATCTTGCGGCGTGCGATCCCAGCCGACCGCGAGGACGATGCCGTCGGCGTGCTCGCCGAGCGCGCGGCTGTCGACCAGCGGAACGAGCGGCGGTGCGTCGACGATGATGACATCGTAGTGCCGGCGCAGTTCGCCGAGGATGATACGCATCGAATCGGAGAAAGCGAACTCGCTCATGGCCTCGAGTTCGTCAGACGAGGGCGATGGCAGGACGGACAGCGACGTCGCCTTGTCAAAAAGAATGGTCTGTTGCAGCGAGGCGCGGCCGAGCGCGACGTCGAACAGGCCCCACTCGGCATTCGGGCACAGCGACCGCGTCAGTTGCGGATTGCGTAAATCGCCTTCGACGATCAGCGTGCGAACGCCCATCATGGCGTAGGATAGCGCCAGGTTCGCGGCGAGCGTCGTCTTGCCCTCTCCCTCGATCGCTGACGTCAGCATGATCGTCTGCATCGGCCGGATGCGCGCTTCGCGCTGAACTGACAGGCGCACGGCACGGATCGCTTCGGCGAAGACTGAATTGGGCTCCTCGATAATGTAGCGCATCAAGGGCGGCTGCAGCGCCAGCGGCAGCATCCGGGTCGGTTGCTCCTGGTAACTGGCCAATTCGTCGCGGCCGCGTTTGGTGATCCGCGACAGTTCTCGCAGACCGACCAGCGGCAGCGAGGCAATGCCGGGCACGCCCGAGATCGCTTCGACCTGATCGATGGTCTTCACGCGCCGGTCGAAACGATCGACGGCGATGGCGATGATCGAGCCGAAGGCGGCGCCGAGCGGGATGGCGAGGCCGAGGAACAGCCAGGCCTTGGGGAACGACGGCTGTGTCGGCGCGCTGGCGGTGGTCACGATGCGCGCTTCCGGCAAATCGAGGGTTTCGCGCGCACTGGCTTCCTTGTAACGGCCAAGGAAAGATTCATAGAGTGCGCGATTGGCGTCGGCCTCGCGCTGCAGTTCCCGTAGCCGGACTTCCGCCTGACCCGATTCGCTGGAGATGTTCTGCAGGGCCGCGAGGCTCTTCTCAAGCGAGGCTTCGCGGGCGGCGGCAACCTCGTAACTGTGGCGCCGGCTCTGCAGGATGCGCTGGACTTCGGCGCTGATCAGCTTCTGCGTGTCGCGCAGCTGGGCTTTGACCGCCGTAACCTGCGGGTGCTGCGGGCCGTAACGGCTGGTGAGATCGGCTTCGTTCATCGTCAATTGCGCGTATTGCCCGCGCAGCTTGGCGATCGTCTCTGAGGCCAGCGCTTCGCTCAGCGAACCCGGATCGGCCTTGCTCTTGGCGATTTCGGCGACCTGGTCGTACTTGGCGCGCGCTTGGGCGGCTTCAGCGCGGGCCTCCACCAGCTTGCTGTTCAGGTCGGTGATCTGCTGGCTATTGACCGTCTCCCCTTGACTCAAGGTCAGGTTATGGGCGCCGCGGAACTCTTCGACTGCCTTGTCGGAGGCGAGCACCCGCGCCTTGAGGTCGTTGAGCTGATTGTTGAGCCAGCCCGCTGCCATCTTGGTGGCGTCCGATTTGGAGCGAACCAGTTCCTCGAAATACGCTTGAGAGATGGCGTTGGCGACGCGGGACGCGGTTTCCGGATTCTGTGCGTTGACGTTGATATCGATGAGGAAGCTGTTGCGCTGGCGCGCCACCTTCAGGCGGCTTTGCAGCACGGCGACCGCGCCCATGCGCGCCGCTTCCTGCGGATTGACATTCGATGCCGGCGGCTCGACGAACAGGCGCTTGACCGGCGCCAACAGGCCGGGCTTCGGCTTGAATTCGGGGTCCTCAGTAAGCTTCAATTCGTCGACCACGCGCCGCAGCACCGCGACCGACTGAGCCAGCAGCACCTGGCTTTCGATCGCCGCATCATCGGTCGACGGTGCCTGGACCTGGGTCTGCTTGGCGTCGAGGTTGATCACATTGGGGCGCCGCGGATCGATCAGGACGGTCGCCGTCGCGGTATAGAGCGGTTTGATGAACACGAGTGCAAGTCCCGCCGCCGCGGCGAAGACAAACATGGTCAACATGATCAAGGCGATTCGCCGCCGCAGAATGCGAAAGATCTCGGCGAGCCTCACGCCCTCCCAACCGGAGGCACTGAGGGCGGGATCCGCCTCGTAGGACACCGGGGCCGGCACGTACTCAGTAGCGCGTTGTGACATTCAAACCCACCTCATGCTTGTCGTAGCTCGCCGACGGCGTATTGCTCTCGCGGCGGAAATATTGGTGCTGAAGTGAGATGGAGCTGTAACGATTGAGCTTGTATGTGAGCTCGGTCAGTGTCGAAAATACGTCGTCGTTGCGCGCCTGACCGAAGAATTTGTCACGCTCGAAGGTGGCTGCGGCCGACAACACAATATTGCGGCGGAGTTCGTAATCGGCGCCGACCTGAATCGCGTCTGCGCGGATGCCGCCCGCGACCGTATCGGCCGCTTGCGTCACGAGCCGCTCGGCCTTGACGTGCACGTCGAGCAAGCGCGTGACGCTCCAGTTGATGAGGCCGCGGTAAGTCGGCCCCTCGATGGTTCCGATGGTCGGATCCTCGAAGCGCTGGCTGGCGTAACCTGCGCTCAATTCGCCGGTGACGAGGCGGCCGAGCTGCAAATTGACGCCGGCGAGTGCGCGGTAGCCATTGGAGCTGAGCGACTGCGCCGGCGTGCCCTTGAGGCTGCGACGGTTGACCTCGGCGGCAGTGAAGAGGCCGAGATTGCCCGTCATGGCGTAATCGAGCCGGCCATGCAGCGCATCGATATGTCCGTCGCGAGCGTCCTGGTTGATGATCGAGCCATTGATCGCGCGCGTCGAGCCGAAATTATAGGCGTCGGAGCGTAGCCCAATGGAGCCGGCCCATCGGCCGCTCTGTTGCCAGTAGGTCACATCAGCGGAGTTCAAAGTGTAGGGCGTCGGTTCCGCCGCGTTGGTCGGCGACGTCAGCGAGCCGACGCCTTCGTGCAGCAGCGCCGTGCGAAAGCTGGTGAGGATCGCGGCATTGCGCCAAAGATCGATACGGCCGCGAAGACGCAAATTGGCGTCGGTCTGATCGAGCTGCGAAAACCGGCGATAACTGGTCGACGTCACGCTACCTTGCAGATCAATGCCATGCCGTTCCCACAGCGACCTGACTTCAAGCGACGGCTTGATCGTGGCCGACAGATCGCCGCGCTTGTCGCTGCCGGAGGCGAAGACATTATTATCGTAACGCACGCCGCCGGTGAGCGACGGATGGAACATCCATGGCCCGGCGCGAATGCCGACACTCTCGTAACCCGGCTGTTGCCGTGTCTTCACCGGCGTATCCTCCGGCGCGAGGGCTTCGCCGCTCTGGGCCCAAAGCTGCGCAAAGGGCACGGGCTCGAACACCTCGAGCGAACTCCAGGGCGGCGCTGGCGACGGAACGAGCGGCGTGACGACTTGGGCGCGGGCAGCCGGCGCCCACGCGAGGAATGCGACGATAACGATGCCCGCTGCGGCGACAACACGGCGTTCGGCAAGATACTCATCGCGATGGAACTTGATGCGGGCGTCGCGCTTGTCTCCACAGTCGTCGCTCCAATAGCGCTGGCGCCGCAAGTCATGGCGCCGGCGATCTCCGCACAGCATCGGCGTCAACGATGACATCCGCGGTCCGTTCCGCACTGCAGCAGAAATATTGCGCGTCGCGATGACAGGCGTATGTGCGCCATGACGCAGGCGTATGCGCGCATTGCACCCGCTGCGAACAACGCTAGCCCAATTAATCGGCACGATGCTCAAGCGCCGTTCACAGGAATCGTTCAGGAACAGTGATGTTGTCGCCCGGCGAAACCGACGGGTTTGCATCCATAGGACGCGTGATCTGCGCATTGGAACCTGAGGAGCGCACAAGGACACGGCTTTCATTCGCCCGATAAGTGTATCCGCCTGCCAACGCCACGGCGTCGGCGACGGTCAGGCCGGGCTTGTAAGGGAACTCACCGGGCTTTTTGACCTCACCGCGGATATAAAATGGCGCGTAAGTGGTGATTTGAACATTGACGCGCGCGTCCTTGAGGATCGAGCCGTTCAAGCGTGCGGCTATGCGGCGTTCGAGTTGCTCCACGGTGAGCCCGACCGCCTTGACGCGTCCCGCCACGGGAATCGACAGTGAGCCAGAGCTGTCGACCGTATAGTCGCCGGTGATCGTTTGCTCGTTGTAGACCTGCACGTGCAACTGATCGTTGGTGTGCAACGTGTAAGGGCTGAGCACCGCAGGCCGCGCCGCCGGCTCCTGATATGCGGCGACTCCCGACGACCCCGCAGAGCTGCAGCCGGCAATGGCCAACAGGGCGGCGAAACCGGATAGAAGAAGAGCCAGCCGACCAAACGCTTGCTGCATTGTTCCCCCTTACGCACTTGGATACCAGAGCGAGTCGTCGCGCTGCGACGCGTTCGATGTTGAAAGTCTCGAGTTCACATCAGCCCCGAAGTCGGCAACCGCATCGGTGCGCGTTGGTTCCGCGCGAATGGAAAAAAAGTGACGGCGTAAAGTCGAGTTCACGACGTTGCAAGAGAGTGACCCACACGTGTCAGAACATCCGTGTGACGAAACGATGAAGTGCTGCAATGATGAGCGCCCAGGCGAGAAAGTTCGCGATGAGAAGCCAAAAGCGTAAGCACATGTTACGTCTCAGCGGCGTAACGCAGATCGATGCATGAAAATGCGGCGGTGAGGTGCGTGACATGCACACGATCTGGCACGTAGTGGCGCGGTCTTATTCTAACGGTTGTGTGACGCGCTCGTTCATCGTCGGCCTCATCCTGAAACATTTCTTGATCGACGCGTTGCTTGTCACCGTCGCGATGAATGCGAATCGCGACTGATACGAATGTTCGGCATTCGTGATGGTGCACCGCCACACTTTCTCCAAGAAGGACGATAGTCTGTCTCTCGCAAAGCGGCGCGGACCCGGTCGGGGGCGATACACACGATGCGAATCGTTAACGGCAGTCCGCAAGAGTCGCAGCAACAGGGAGGGCGCACGGGGGCGGTTGTCCATTCGTGCACTGAGCAACACTGTAATGGAGCGAACGATGGCCCTCTCTGCTTCGCTGCCCGCAATGCGGGACGACTCGGTATCGGTTTGGCACCGTAAGCAGCCGCTCTTCCGGCCCGGCGTGAGCTATAGCGATCGGCCGCGGCCGCCACGCCGACGGCTCTATTATCTCTCGCATCGCGGTGCGCTCAGTGAGCCGACGCGGTCGCGCACGAAGCGCCTGTTCGACGCATCGTGCGCCAGCCTCGCGCTGCTGGCGTTTGCGCCGCTGTTCGGCGGCATCGCGCTGGCGATCAAGCTGACCTCGCCAGGCCCCGTCTTCTTCACGCAATATCGCTACGGCCACCGCAACCATCGCTTCCGCATCTTCAAATTCCGCACGATGCATACGCATCTTGGTGACAAGCGGGGCGTGGCGCAGACCGTGAGCAACGATCCGCGTGTCACGGCGGTCGGCCGGGTCTTGCGGAAGACCAGCCTCGACGAGTTGCCGCAACTCATCAACGTCATTCGCGGCGACATGTCGCTGGTCGGGCCGCGGCCGCACGTGCCCGGCATGCAGGCGGCAGACACGCTCTATGAGAATCTGGTGCCGTACTACTTTCAGCGGCACACGATCCGGCCGGGCATCACCGGCCTGGCGCAGGTCAGCGGCTGCCGTGGCAGCACCGCCAAAGCCGAGGCCGCGATCTCGCGCGTCGATTACGATCTCCAGTATATCGAGCGATGGTCGCTGTGGCTGGACATCAAGATCATCTGGTGGACGGTGAAGCGCGAGTTCTTCTTCGGCAAAGCCGAGTAGGCGGTTCTGAAGATCGGCGGCTCCGCGTCTGGCACCAAGCGTGCCGCGCGGGCGAGGGGAGTATGGCGGCATGAACGCACCCAATGACGCCGCAACAGGCGTCGAGGCGCTCGAGGTCCAGCCGACCTCGGGCAAGCGGCTCGCCGGCATCGAAGGCCTGCGAGCCGCCGCCGCTCTCTCGGTCATGCTCGGCCACTTCAATCTGCACCTTGTGCCCGCCGAGATGGTCCCGCCTCTGGGGCAGAAGATTCTCAATGTTGCCGGGCAAGGGTTGACGTTGTTCTTCGTGCTATCGGGCTTTCTGCTGTTCGGACCGTTCCTGACGGCGGCTGCGCGGAGCCGGCCGCTCGGTATCCCGCGTTACTTCGCCAATCGTTTTCTGCGCATCTATCCCGCTTACGCCGTCATCTTTCTTGCCGTCGCTTGCGGGTTCGGCCTTGCCTATGTGTCGCCGGTCTCGCTGACGAATACCGGCGTTGAAGGCGTCGGCGAGACGGTGGGGCGCATGACCGATCCCGGCGCGATCCTGGCCAATCTGTTCCTCGTGCACACCCTGTTGCCGTCGACGATCAAGACCGGCCTCGGCGTGTCCTGGTCACTGACCGCGGAAATCTGCTTCTATCTGGTGCTGCCGGTTCTGGCGGTTGCCGCGGTGCGGCTCAGCGCGCGCTGGGGCCTGGACCGGGCCGCGCTGGCGGTCTCGCTGGGCATGATCGCCGAGGGGCTTGTCTGCCGCACCGTTGGCAACATGCAGCTGCACGGCGATGCGGCGACGCAGTTCTATCAGCAATGGGGCGGCAACTGGCTTGCCGTCTATTTGCGCAGCATCCTGTGTCAGGCCGATTTGTTCGGTGTCGGCATGCTGGCGGCGATCGCCTATCGACACAGCCAGACCTTGACGGCGCGCGAGGCGCGGCTGCGCTTTCGCCGCTGGCTCTATGCCGCGGCGGCCGCCGGCATCGTGCTGAGCCGAATCGAGCACGAATTCGGCTTCGCTTCATTCTTCGCGGCGCTGCTGCTCATCGTCACGACGGAAACGGCATCGGGACGTCCGCAATGGTTGGTAACGCTGCTCGAATGGCACCCGATCCGCTGGATCGGCGTCATCTCGTATAGCTTCTATCTGTGGCACCTGCCGGTGATCTGGGGCGTGCATAAATGGCTGTTGCACGACGAGCGGCCGCATACGCTGCTGCTGGTACTCATGTCCTTTGCCGCGGTGCTGTTGATCACGATCAGCCTGTCCGCCATCACTTATCTTACCGTCGAGCGCCCGGCGCTGCTGCTGAAATCGCGCCCAGCGCGCAAGCGGAGCGCCGAAGCTCTGGCGCTCCGCGGCACGGCCAATTAGGCGTCAGGTCCCGGTCTTTACCAGCTCTGGCGTGACACGGTTGTAGATGTCCTCGACGCGGACGATATCGTCCTCGCCGAGATAGGCCCCGGACTGCACCTCGATGAGGTTGAGGGGCATCTTGCCTGGGTTCTCCAGCCGGTGCATCGCACCGAGCGGAATGAACAGCGACTCGTTCTCGCCGAGCAGCACCTCTTCATCGTCGCGTGTGACCAAAGCCGTGCCGTTGACGACCACCCAATGCTCGGCGCGATGGAAGTGCTTCTGCAGCGACAGCTTGCAGCCGGGATTGACGGTAATGCGCTTGACCTGGAAGCGCTCGCCGACATGGATCTGCTGATAGTAGCCCCAGGGCCGGTACACGCACTGGGTCTGCGTCGCCGAGCTGTGGCCTTCCTGCTTCAGACGGGTGACGAGCTTCCCGACATCCTGCGAATTGTTCTTCGGCGTCACCAATACGACGTCCGGTGTCGCCACCACGACGAGATCCTCGACGCCGAGCGCGGCGACCAGCGGGCCATCGCCGCGCAGATAGCAGCCGCGACTGTCTTCGGCGATGACTTCGCCGATTTCGACATTATCGTCGGCGGTCTTGTCGCCGACTTCCCAGAGCGCCGACCAGCTTCCGATATCGCTCCAGTCGAAACGCGCCGGGACGACCGCGGCACGGTCTGTTTTCTCCAATACCGCCTTGTCGAGCGAGATCGACGGGCAGGCCGCCAGCGGCTCTTCGCGCAGCCGCAGGAAGTCGAGATCGAGCGATGCGGTCGCGACCGCGCCGCGCGCCGCCTTCAGCACCTCGGGGGCGTGCCGCTCCAGTTCGCGCAGGAACACACGAACCGGGAGCAGGAAAATGCCGCTGTTCCACAGGTAGTCGCCGCTGGCGATGAGTTCCGCGGCGCGCGCCGCGTTTGGCTTTTCGATGAATTCGCCGACCTCCTGGACGCCCGGCGCTGCCTCGACGGGCTGGCCGCTCTTGATGTATCCGTACCCGGTCGCCGGATGCGTCGGCTGGATGCCGAACAGCGAGAGCTTGTGATGGTCCGCGGCCGCGGTTGCCGTATCGATGGTGTCGATGAAGGCGGCGTTGTCGCGGATGAGGTGATCGACCGGCATCACCAGCAACGTCGTATTCGGGTCGATCTTGTTGACGATCAGGGCGGCGACGGTGACCGCCACGGCAGTGTTGCGCCGGACCGGTTCCAGTACGATCGTCGAATCGGTGACGCCGAGCGAGCGCAACTGCTCGGCGATGACGAAGCGATGTTCCTCATGCGCGACCACCAGCGGCGCGGTGAACTTGTTGCGATCCGCTACGCGCATCGCAGCCTGCTGCAGCAATGTGTGCTCACCGATCAGCGACAGGAGTTGCTTCGGATAGGTTTCGCGCGATAGCGGCCACAGCCGCGTTCCGGCTCCACCGGACAGAAGGACCGGCACCACGAGGCCGTCTTTCAGATCGATCTTCTTCTTCGTTGGCGCCAACAGTTCGCGCAGGGCCATGTTGTGCATCCTTTTCTGAGGTGACGCGTGCAATGAAATTGTGGCGACGAGAACCTGCGCAATGTCTGCGGCAATAAAAGGTCGGAGCGCGAGATAGCCACAATGCGCGAGGCGGCGGTCTCCACGGATGTCGCGCAGCGCTTCATGCGGCTGACGGAACGAACCGGTCATAGAACTGTTACCTAACGCGAAGTTCCGGACGCTTTGCGTGAATTCGCGGCAGTTCGCCAAATGAACGGGCACCAAGGCAACGTCCGTGTGCCGAAAACATAAGCAGCCAAAGGGCGGGGGCGCCGGTGGAGTCATTAATACAACGACTGTTTCCTCCCGGTTGCGTGGTGGTGCCTTCCGCTTCGGTTCCGAAGGCGCAGCGCTTCGTCGTGATTCCGGGCGACGACGGTCCGCGCTGGATTGCGCCGCTCGATTGGAACCTGTCTGAGAAGGTGTTGCGACAGTGGTCGCCGATCGCGAGGGCGTCGCGCGCCAAGTGGCGCCTTGCGATGATCGCGCACCGTATGCAATGTATCCGACATATCCCTGGTGCAGCTGTCATCGGCATAGCCAATCTCGACAGCGGCGCTTGGGCGCACCTCGGCATCATCGATGAAAGCGACATCGTGCCGGTGATCTATGTGGCCCGGCCCTCGACGACGCAGAAAGCGGTCATCAGCCTGTTGTCGGCGAATAGTGGCGAGGTCAATCGCGTCGTGAAGGTCGCGTTGGGGTCGCACGCCTGGTCGTCGCTCGAACGCGAGCACGCCAATCTTGAGAGCGTCGAACAGATGCATTCTGGTCTGGCGCCGCGGCCGCTGGGCCTGTTTCCGGCATTGGGCATGACCGCGCAGGAATGGATCGAAGGCGAAATCCGCCTCTCGCCGCCGGAGCGGGCCGCGGTAAATTTTCTTGCGCTGCTGCAGCAGCAGAAGCAGCAGACGACGTTACGTGGGCTGGCGCGGCGGTATCATGATCGCCTCACGGCGCTGCCGGAGCGCGAGGACGAGGTGCAGTTCGACCGCATGCTCGATTCCGTCCGCAATGACGAACCCGTGCCGGCCGCATTTTACCACGGCGACTTCGTGTCCTGGAACCTGATCTGCCAGGACGACGGCGCCTGCCGCGCCATCGACTGGGAGTTCAGCGACCCCGACGGCGCGCCGCTACTCGACTTGTTTCACTACCTGCTGCGGTTTCCCTTCGCCGCCGGCCTGATCGATTCCTATCGGACGGCGGCGCGGTTCTCACTCCAGGCGCACCGGCCGCTGGTCTCGGCGATTCTCGACCGGCTCGGCGCCTCGTTCCGCTACGCCGAGGACGCGCTGACCTTGAGTTTCGTTGCGCTGTATGTGACCCGACACCATCAGGTTTCCGCCATCGAGCGGACGCAGCCGCAGCTACGCGCCGTCGCCGCCAGTTTCCGCGATGCGCGCACGCTCAATTGAGGCGATCATCTGAGCGATGCCCGCAGCCGCCGATCCGCCATTGTCGATGACGACATCGGCGGAAAACTTCGCGTAGACGTCGTTGCGCCTGATACGGTCGCCGAGCGGGCCGTCGCTGGCGCGCTGCCGGCCGGCGAGCCGGGCGGCCAGCACCGCGGCGGGCGCAGTGACCAGCACGGCGGTAACGGCCGCGTAGCGTGTTCGGGCCATATCGACAACACCACGCGAGACATTGGCGACGACAATGCGGCCGTCGCGGATGGCGTCATTGACGGCCGCAGGCAAGGCGTAGTGGTTGCCGTGGGCGCCCCACCACAGCGCGAAGGCGCCGCTATCGCGCGCCGCCTGGAAAGCCGCCTCGTCCAGGCTGTCGTGATCCTCGGCGCTGTTGCCGGGTCGCGTGACGACGCGGCGGGCGAAGACAAAGCGTTCGTCGCCGGCGAGCGCGCGGCGCGCTCCGTCGATCAACGTATCCTTGCCGGCGCCGCTCGGCCCGACCACGAGCACCAGATGTCCGGGGCCGATGGGCGCGGCGGTCATCATGCGACGCGCCGGCCGCCGCTCCAGACACTGCGCACCGCCGCGCCGTCCGGCGCCACATGAACGCGGATGACGTCGGCGCGCTTGGCGGTCGCGATCTCGCCGCGATCGGTGAGGCCGACGGCTTCGGCCGGCGTCTTCGACACAGTACGGATGGCGGCGGGCAGGTCGTAGTTCGGCGCCGCCTTCGGCAGCATCAGCGCGGCCAGCAACAGGCTCGACGGCACGTAGTCCGACGACATCAGGTCGAGCAGGCCGGCGCGTGCCAGTTCGGCGGTGGCGACATTGCCGGAATGCGAGCCGCCGCGCACGAGATTTGGCGCGCCCATCATCACCTTGATGCCGTTGGCGTGCAGGCCCTCGGCGGAGGGGACATTGGTCGGAAATTCGGCGATCGCGACCCTGTCCTTGATCGCCTGCGCGACATGTTCGCCAGTGGTGTCGTCGTGGCTCGCCAAGGGCGTGCCGTGCTGCTGCGCCAGTTCGACCAGACCCTTGTAGTTCTGCGGCGCATATTGTTCGGAATGCGCGATGCGGCGGGCGAACATCTCGTCGAGTTCGGCTTCGGTCATGCCGCCGGACTTGCCGCGATAATAGTCGCGCAGCTTTTGCGCGTCCTGGAACTGGCGCTGGCCTGGCGTGTGATCCATCAGCGACAGCAGGCGTACATCCGGCCGCGTGATCAGGTCGGCGGTGTCATCAACGACCTTGGGCATTGGCACTTCGCAGCGTAGGTGCAGATAGTGATCGACACGCAGCAGGCCGGCGGCGCGGGCGCGATCGATCGCACCGGACAGCATGGCGGCCTGGCCGTCGGCAGCGTCAGTGCTGCCTTCCTCGCGCCAGACGCGCAAGGAATCGAGCACGGTGGTGATGCCGCTGGTGGCGATCTGCGCGTCATACGACACCACAGCGGAGACCGGGTCCCACTGCACCTTCGGCCGCGGCTGCACGTGCGCCTCAAGATGGTCAGTGTGCAATTCGACGAGACCGGGCAGCAGCAGGTCGCCTTCTGCGTCGATGCCGCGCTCCGGTGCCCGGCCTTCGCCGACTTCAGCGATGGCGCCGCCATCGAAGGCGATATAGCCGCGCTCGATCACCTCGTTGGCGAGGACGATGCGGGCATTCTCGATGATCGTCGTTTCGGACATGGTGCTCTAGGCGGCGGTGGCAAAACGGGTGACGTCGACGGCGACGTCGGCGATGTCGTCGCGGACCTGCTCGTCATGGACGATGGCGACGATGGCGGCGCCGCGCGCTTTGCGCTCGCGCACGATATCGACGACGACGGCGCGGTTCTTGGCGTCGAGCGAGGCGGTCGGCTCGTCCAATAGCAGGATCGGGTGCTCTGGCAACAGGCCGCGCGCCAGATTGATGCGCTGCTGCTCGCCGCCGGAGAAGGTGGCGGGCGGCAGGCTCCACAGCCGCTCCGGCACGTTGAAGCGCTTGAGCATGGCGGCAGCTGCTTCGGTCGCTTCGGCGGTTACGGCGCCTTCGGCGATCAGCGGCTCGGCGACGATATCGAGCGCCGAGACGCGCGGCACCGCGCGCAGGAACTGGGTGACATAGCCGAGCGCGCGCCGGCGCACGGCGAGGATGCGGCGCGGCGCGGCGGTGGCGAGATCGACCGTCGCGTCGCCGTCGCGTACCAGGATGGCGCCTTCGTCGCAGCGGTAATTGCCGTAAATCAGCTTCAGGATCGACGACTTGCCGGCGCCGGACGGCCCGGTGAGCACGAGGCACTGGCCCGGCTCGGCTTTGAGGCTGACATCGCGCAGCACGGGAAGCTTGAGGCCGCCCTGCAGGTGCATGGTGAAGGTCTTGGCGACGTCTTTGAGTTCAAGCGCGGGCATGGGTGTCTCCAGCGGTGCCGAACACTCCGCTCATTCCCGCGAAGGCGGGAATCCAGTTCTTAAGGCCGCACATTCGGCAAATGCCGCTCTGGGTCCCCGCCTGCGCGGGGACGAGCGGGAGTGTGTGGCGGGCGTTGGTCAATGTCACACCGGCAGAATCGAGGACACGAGAAGCTGGGTGTAAGGCTGGTGCGGATCGTCGAGCACCTGGTCGGTCAGGCCGGCCTCGATCACCTCGCCGCCCTTCATCACCATGATGCGGTTCGACAGCAGCCGCGCCACGGCGAGATCGTGCGTGACGACGATGGCGGCGATGCGCATTTCCGAGACGATGCGGCGCAGCAGGTCGAGCAGGCGCGCCTGCACCGAGACGTCGAGGCCGCCGGTCGGCTCGTCCATGAAGATGAGGCGCGGCGCGGTGACCAGATTGCGCGCGATCTGCAAACGCTGGCGCATGCCGCCGGAATAGGTGCGCGGCGTGTCGTCGATGCGGTCCTGCGGGATTTCGACGCGGCCGAGCCAGTCGGCAGCGACCGAGCGGATATTGGCGTAGTTGCGCTGGCCGACCGCCATCAGGCGTTCGCCGACATTGCCGCCGGCGGACACGCCCATGCGCAGGCCGTGCTGCGGATCCTGATGCACATAGCCCCAATCGGTGCGCAGCAGGAAGCGGCGTTCCGGCTCGGTCATGTCCCACAGGCTCTTCACCGCGCCGTCGCGCATGCGATAGAGCACACGGCCGGCGCTCGGCTCGACCTGCGTGGACAGGAGTTGCAACAAGGTCGATTTGCCGGAGCCGGATTCGCCGACCACGGCCATCACTTCGCCCTCGTAGAGTTCGAACGAGGCGTCGCGGCAGCCGAGCTGGCGGCCGTAATATTTGGTCAGGCCCTCGGCGACGAGCAGCGGCTGGTCGTCTTGCTGGATCATGCCGTCACCTCGTCGAGGACGACACGGAAGCTGTAACCGTGCCGTTCGAAACCGATCTGTTCATAGAAAGCATGTGCGCGTTCGCGTTTGGCGTTCGAGGACAGCACGATCTTGTAGCAATGCTTCTCGCGGGCGCGTTCCATGGCGAAAGCCATCATGGCGCGGCCGACACCGCGGCCGTGCAGCACCGGGCCGACGGCGACGTCCTCGACCACAGCCGACGGCGCGCCGAGATGGCCGAGATTGTCCATGATCAGCAGCGCGAAGGTGCCGACGATGCGGCCGTCGAGCTCGGCGACGTAGAGCGCGTAATCGGGATAGCGGGCAAAGCGCGCGAACAGGCGCTCGGCGTCGATCATCGGCAGCACCTTGCCGTCGTCGAGATCGGGCTGGGCATAGAGCGCCAGCACGCCGGGCAGGTCGCGCTTTTCGGCCTCGCGGATGGTGATGGCGTCGATGGCGTCGGCATCAACCATGGGCGCGCTCCTTCTCTTCCGCCGCCGCCGGACCGTGGCCGGCGGCGCGGCGGTCTTCGCAGAAATCGGTATCCGAGCAGACGAACATGCGGCTGCCTTCGTCGTCGGTGATGACCTCGTCGAGATAGGAGTTCATCGCACCGCAAAGCTCGCAGTGTGCATCGTGGCGATAGGGTTCGAACGGATGGTCCTCGAAGTCGAGCGACTTCACATGGGTGTAGGGTGGAATGGCATAGATGCGCTTCTCGCGCCCGGCGCCGAACAGTTGCAGCGCGGCGCAGTCCGACAATTTCGGATTGTCGAATTTCGGGATCGGCGACGGGTCCATGACATAACGGCTGTTGACTTCGACCGGATAGGCGTAGGTCGTGGCGATGTGGCCGTGGCGCGCGATGTCTTCGTAGAGCTTGACGTGCATGAGGCCGTATTCGGACAGCGCATGCATGCGCCGCGTCTCTGTCTCGCGCGGCTCGAGGAAACGCAGCGGTTCCGGGATCGGCACCTGATAGACCAGCACCTGATCCTCGGTCAGCGCCTGCTCCGGAATGCGATGGCGGGTCTGGATGACCGTGGCCTCGCTGGTCTTGGTCGTGGTCTCGACCCCGGCGGTTTTGACGAAGAACTTGCGGATCGACACGGCATTGGTGGTGTCGTCGGAACCCTGGTCGATCACTTTGAGCTTGTCGTCGGGACCGAGGATCGAGGCGGTGACCTGCACGCCGCCGGTGCCCCAGCCATACGGCATCGGCATTTCACGCGACGCGAACGGCACCTGGTAGCCGGGAATGGCGATCGCCTTGAGGATCGCGCGCCGTATCATGCGCTTGGTCTGCTCGTCGAGATAGGCGAAGTTGTAAACCGGCGCGCTCATTCGGCGGCATCCTGTATCGATGGTTCGGTTTGCGCGTCCCGCGCGTGAAATTCGGCCTGTAGTTTGCGCAGCAGGCCGAGCTCGGACTGGAAGTCGACATAGTGCGGCAGCTTGAGATGCTCGACGAAGCCGGTCGCCTGCACATTGTCGGAATGGCTGAGCACGAACTCTTCGTCCTGCGCCGGCGCGCCGGTCTCTTCGCCGAGCTCGCGAGCGCGCAGCGCGCGATCGACCAGTGCCATGGCCATGGCCTTGCGCTCGCTCTGGCCGAACACCAGGCCGTAGCCGCGCGTGAAGCACGGCGCCTGAGTGGCGCTGCCGGTGAACTGGTTGACCATCTGGCATTCGGTGACGGCGATAGAACCCAGAGGCACGGCAAAGCCGGCATCCTCGGCGAAGAATTCGACGTCGACCTCGCCGTAGCGAATCTCGCCGGCGAAGGGATGCGTGCGGCCGAAGCCGCGTTGCGTGGAATATCCCAGCGCCAGCAGGAAGCCTTCGTCGCCGCGCGCCAGATTTTGCAGACGAAGATCGCGATTGGCCGGGAAGGACAGCGGCTCGCGGGTGAGATCGCCGACGTCGTCGCCCGGCGCATCGTCGCCCTCGATCAGGCCGCCGCCGGCGAGCAGTTCGGCCACCGACTTGAAGCGGCCGGTTTCGGCCGCCGCGGTGGCCGGCTCCTCGATGTCGCCTTGCTCCGCCAGCGTGTGGTCGAGCAGGCGGTGCGTATAATCGAATGTCGGCCCCAGCACCTGACCGCCCGGCAGATCCTTGAATGTTGCCGAGACGCGGCGGCGGATATCCATATTGCCGGTCTCGAGCGGCTCGGAAGCGCCGAAACGCGGCAGCGTGGTGCGATAGGCGCGCAGCAGGAAGATGGCCTCGATCAGATCGCCGCGCGCCTGCTTGATGGCGAGTGAAGCGAGCTCGCGATCGTACAGCGAGCCCTCGGACATCACGCGATCAACCGCCAGAGCGAGCTGGTTGTCGATCTGGTCGAGCGAGATTTCCGGCACGTCGCGATCGCCGCGCCGGGCGTCGGCGAGCAGCTTGTGAGCATTGTCGATGGCGCGTTCGCCGCCTTTGACTGCGACATACATGCTCAGCGCTCCTCGATCATGACCGAGCGCGGCAGCGCCGCGACGTCGTTGCCGGCCACCAGGACCACATCGACGCCGCGCGGGAACAGCGCCCGGTTCTCCTTCATGCGCGCTCCGAAATCGGCCGGCACGGGCGAGGCCACGAATGCACGCGTCGCCTTGATGCCGGGGCCCTTGAGCGTCATCGCATTGCCGCTGAAAGCGTCGATCTGCACGATCACCGTGGTCGAGCGGTCGGGACATTCCGACGTGCCTTGCGCGAAGCGAGCGAAGTCGGGCAGGGCGCGGGCATCGGCGATCAGCGCGAAAGCGGCGGCGGCCGGATCGCCAACGACCGGCGCGCCGGTGTGGAAGCGGATCCACTCAGCCGCCTTCGGCGCGGCGAGGAAAGCGGTATCGAGCCACAGCGGCGTCTCGTAATCGGCGAGGCTCCTGATCAACGCCGCGGTGGCGGGCGCGAAAGGCGCCGGCGCCTCGACACCCTTGAGCGTGCGGATGTCGCCGGGCCGCGCCATGCATTCCATCAGGGCGCGGAACGCGGCCTGGCTGGCATAAGCGGGATCGAACTCGGGGGTGTTCGCGGTGATGTCGAGCATGCTCAGTCCTCTCCGCGCACCAAGGTGAAGAAGTCGACGCGCGTCGCCGCCGTGCGGGCACGCTCGAGATCCTTCTTTTCTTTCTGTTTCGTGCGCAGCGGCGCCAGCACCTGCGCCTCGACTGCGTCGCGGCGGTCCGCGACCTGCCAGAGCGCATCGCACAGCGCCACCAGCCGGGCTTTTTCGCGGTCGCGGCCGAGCACATAGCCGAAGCCCATCTCGCCGCTCGCCAGTTGCACCGCGGCGCGGGTCACTGTGGCTTCGCCGGCGTTGAATGGCGCGCCGCGCGACCCGATACGGCCGCGCAGCATCACCAGGCCGACTTCGGGCGGCCGCGGTTCCGTATAGGACAAGCCGTCATCCAACTGACGCAGGCCGTGGGCAATGTCATCCGAATCGGCCGCGGCCAGAACGGCGAGAGCCTCGCGCCGGGGCTTGAGGTCCGGCAAGTCTTTGGCGGCGGAGTCAGGTCGGTTCATGAGCGTCACAGCCGGTTGGGCGGCACGGCAGCCTTGCGGAAAGTTGTCTAGCAGACTAGACAAGTGCCGTTATAACTTGTCTAGTGCGATAGACAAGTTATAAATGCTCTCCGATGACGCCATGATGACAGGGCGGCCATGCTGACACGGACACCTCGCGGCGCTGCAAAAGCCACCTCGGACCGGGACGATCTCCTGGCCCGCGGCGTCATGCTGTGGCGCTGTATTGCCGACGATTTCGAGCAGGCTATCCTGGTCGGCAAGCACGACAACGGCTCGAAACTGCCGGCGGAAAGCGAGATTGCCGCGCGCTACGGCGTCAACCGGCACACGGTGCGCCGCGCCATGGCGGAACTCGGCGCGCGCGGGCTGGTGCGCACCGAGCGCGGCAGCGGCACCTTCGTCAAAACCGACAAGCTCAAATATCCGATCAGCCAGCGCATGAAATTCTCCGAGATCGTGACGGCCGCGGGTCACGAGGCCGAAGGGCGTCTGCAGGGCCATCGTCACGAAGCGGCAAATGAAGACGTGGCGCGCGACCTCGGCATCAAGCCGGGCGACGAGGTGGTGCGGCTGGAGATTTTGCGCGCCGCCGACCGCGTCCCGATCTCGGTGTCGACGACCTGGCTGCCGGCCGACCGCTATCACGAAGCCGCCAAGATCTTCCGCCGTGTGCGCTCGATCACGCGCATGCTCGAGCATTTCGGCGTCAAGAGCTACCGCCGCAAATGGACGCGGATCAGCGCCGGTTTCACCGACGCGGTCGATGCCGGCCGGCTGCGGCTGTCGGTGCACCGGCCGATCCTGATCGCCGAAGGCCTCAACGTCACCGACAACGACGAGCCGATCATGCTGGCGCGCGCCCGTTTCTCCGCCGACCGCGTGGCACTGGTGGTGGAAAGCTGAGATTGCGGGCGCCGTCCCCCGGTTGCCTTGAAATGGAGTCCTGCTGTCGTCATGGCCAACAACAAGCTTTCTCCCGCCCCCTTTGTCGATCCGACCGCCGCGGTGAAGAAATCCACGCTCGGCGCCTATACCGAAGTGGGGCCGCGCACCAAACTGCTTGAGGTGGAGCTGGGCGACTACTCCTATGTCGTCAACGACAGCGACATCGCTTACGCGACCATCGGCAAGTTTACCTCGATCGCGGCGATGACGCGGATCAATCCGGGCAACCATCCGATGCACCGGGCAACGCAGTCGCACTTCACCTACCGCGCCAGTGCCTATTTCGACGGCGCCTCCGACGAGGAAGAATTCTTCAACTGGCGCCGTTCGTCCCATGTCAGCATCGGACACGATGTCTGGATCGGCCACGGCGCCATTGTGATCGCCGGAAATTCGATCGGTACGGGCGCCGTGGTCGGTGCCGGCGCTGTCGTCACCAAGGACGTGCCGCCTTACATGATCGCGGTCGGCAACCCGGCGCGTCTGCTGCGGCCGCGCTTTGCTCAAGGCATAGCCGAGCGCATGCTCGAGCTTTCCTGGTGGAACTGGCCGCATGATCGTCTGCACGCCGCGCTCACGGACTTCCGCGCGCTGAGCGCCGAGCAGTTTCTCGACAAATACGAAGGCGGCGCGCGCCCGGTTGCGGCCGCTTCATAAGGAATGACTATGCGGATCCAAGGTGGCCAGCTCCTGGCCGGCGGCCAATTCGTCGAGGCCGATATCCGGATCGACGACAAGGACGACGCCATCGTGTCGGTCGGCGCCGCTGGCGGCAACGGCCGCGCCTATGACGCGCGCGGACTCTATGTACTGCCGGGCATTGTCGATATCCACGCCGACGCCTTCGAGCGGCAACTGATGCCGCGGCCGGGCGTCGGCTTTCCCATCGATCTGGCCTTGCAGGAGAGCGACCGCCAGGCGGTCGGCAACGGCATCACCACTCTATTTCACGGCGTCACTTGGTCGTGGGAGCCGGGGCTGCGCGGCGCCGACAACGCCCGCGCGGTGCTGACCGGCATCGAGCAGCTCAAACCGTCGCTCGGCGCCGATACGCGCTGTCATTTGCGGCACGAGACCTACAATCTCGACGCCGAGACCGAGATCACCGATTGGCTCGGCGAACGGCGTATCGGCATGCTCGGCTTCAACGATCACATGCCGAGCGCTTCGGCACCGCCGCGCACCCGCAAGATTGCCGAGATGGCGGCGCGGGCGGGGCTCACGGTCGAAGACTTCAACACGCTGGTCGATCGGCTGCGCGCCCGCGCGAACGACGTGCCGGGGTCGATCGAGCGGCTGGCGCGCGCCGCCGGCGACAGTTCGGTGGCGACCTTGTCGCACGACGACATGTCGCCGGCGCAGCGCCAGTGGTTCCGCGCGCTGGGCTGCCGGGTCGCCGAATTTCCGGTCAACCACGAGACCGCCGACGATGCCACGCGCGCGGGCGACAATGTCGTCATGGGCGCACCCAATGTGGTGCGCGGCGGCAGTCACATCGGCTGGGTTTCCGCCGCCGACATGATCGCGCGCGGACTGTGCACCGTGCTGGCGTCTGACTACTACTATCCTGCGCCGCTGCTCGCGCCATTCCGGCTCGCCGCCGACAAGGTGGCGCCGCTGGCGGAAGCCTGGCGCTTCGTCTCGGAGCGGCCGGCGCAGGCCGCGGGGCTCGGCGATCGCGGCGCGCTGGAGCCCGGCAAGCGCGCCGACATCGTTCTGGTGGATGCGGTCGATCCGTTGCGCCCGAAGGCGGTGGCGACGATGGCGGCGGGCCGTTTCGTCCACATGACCGACGCGAGCCGGTTCAACTGACAGGCGGGAGTGCGGCGGCATGAATTCGGCGCGCTACGCCATCTATTACGTGCCGGCGGCGGACGCGGCGCTGTATCGCTTCGGCGCGGCGGCAATCGGTTACGACGCCTATCGCGGCGTCGATTGCCCTTATCTCGATGGCGCCGACGTCACGGCATGGCCGGCGCTGGTGCGCGAGCCGCGCGTCTACGGTTTCCACGCCACCATGAAACCGCCGATGCGGCTCAAGGACGGCTTTGGCGAAAGCGATCTTGTCGCCGCATTCGAGAAGTTCGCCGCTCATCATGGGCCGGTCGATGCCGGGCACCTGGTGGTGCGCGAGCTCGGCTCGTTCATCGCGCTGGTGCCGGAAGCGCCGTGCGCGCCGCTCGACACGCTCGCCGGCGACTGCGTCAGCGCCTTCGATGAATTCCGCGCCCGGATGACCGAGCAGGAGTTGT
>JAHCKF010000109.1 GCA_026125925.1 Pseudolabrys sp. | reverse complement strand
AGCGCCGTCGGTGATGTCGCCGAAGGTGTCGAGCCCGAGTTCGATTGTTGCCATGGTTTGTGCCCCACTTCGCTCCCGCCTATCTAGCGGCAGGCAGTTTTGGGGCAAGTAGGCACAAACGTTACACCGTGGCCGCCTGTAGCCCGCATGGAGCGAAGCGAAATGCGGGAGCGCCGTCCCCGGATTTCGCTGCGCTCATCCGGGCTGCAGATCAGTTCCCGCCGCGATAAACCTGAATATCGAGATCGCGGATCTTCTTGCGCAAGGTGTTGCGGTTGACACCGAGCAGGTCGGCGGCGCGAATCTGGTTGCCGCGCGTCGCCGCCAGCGCGGCCGTCAGCAGCGGATATTCGATCTCGCGCAAGATGCGGTGATAGAGCCCGGCCGGCGGCAGGCCATCGTCGAAGCCGGCAAAGTAGCTCGACAGATGCCGCTCGACGGCGCCGCTCAGCGACTCCTCGCCGCGCGGTTCGTCGCCGCCCGCCGGCAGCGCCGGCTGTGCCAGTTCGCTTTCGATGACGGCCGCGGTGATCGTCTCCTGCGGATAGAGCGCAGCGAGACGGCGGGCGAGGTTCTCCAGTTCGCGGACATTGCCTGGCCAGCGATGACGCTTGAGGCGGTCGAGCGCGGCCTGATCGATCTGCTTCGGCGGCAGGCCTTCTCGTTGCGCCTGGGCGAAGAAGTGCCGGATGAGGTCGGGAATGTCCTCGGTACGTTCGCGAAGCGGCGGCAGCCGCAGCGGCACGACGTTGAGGCGGAAAAACAAATCTTCGCGGAACAGGCCCTGCTGGATGAGCTGACGCAGATCCTTGTTGGTCGCCGCAACGATGCGCACGTCGCTCTTGATCGGGGTACGGCCGCCGACCGTGGTATATTCGCCCTGCTGCAGGACGCGCAGCAGGCGCGTCTGCGCTTCCATCGGCATGTCGCCGATTTCGTCAAGGAAGAGCGTGCCGCCTTCGGCCTGCTCGAAGCGCCCCGCCGAGCGCGTATTGGCGCCGGTGAAGGCCCCCTTCTCGTGGCCAAACAGTTCTGACTCGATGAGGTCGCGCGGGATCGCCGCCATGTTGATGGCGACGAAAGTGCCAGCCCTCCGCTTGCCGTAATCGTGCAGCGCCTTGGCCACCAGTTCCTTGCCGGTGCCGCTCTCGCCGGTGATCATCACCGTGAGATCGGTCTGCATCAGGCGCGCCAGCACGCGGTAGATTTCCTGCATCGCCGGCGAGCGGCCGACCAGCGGGATGGCGTCGAACTCTTCCGGTTTCGCCGGCTGTGTGCGCGGCTCCTTCGGCTCCGACAGCGCGCGGCCGACGATGCCGATCAGTTCTTTGAGATCGAACGGCTTCGGCAAATATTCGTAAGCACCCCGCTCGGAGGCGCGGATGGCCGTCATGAAGGTGTTCTGCGCGCTCATGACGATGATCGGCAGATCGGGCCGCGCCTTGCGGATGCGCGGAATGAGATCGAAGGCGTTCTCGTCCGGCATCACCACGTCGGTGATGATCAGATCGCCGTCGCCCTGGTTCACCCAGCGCCACAAGGTGGCGGCGTTGCCGGTCGAGCGCACCTCGTAGCCGGCGCGCGACAGAGCTTGATTGAGGACGGTGCGGATCGCGGCATCGTCATCGGCGACTAGGATGCTTCCCGTCGGCATCGGTTATGACCTCGAGGCTTCTGCGGCGGGCACGGCGTCATCGACGCCGCCGCCATTGTAAACAGGCATCAGCACGCGGAAGGTGGTCCGCCGCGGCTGCGATTCACATTCGATGATGCCGCCGTGATCGCCGACGATCTTCGCCACCAGCGCCAGGCCGAGACCGCTGCCGGTCGGCTTGGTGGTGACGAAGGGATCGAACAGATGCGGCATCAGGTCTTCGCTCACGCCGGGACCGTTGTCGCGCACGCAGAATTCGAGCGGCAGCGACACGCGCGCGGTCGTGCCCGGCACGGCCAGGCGCACGCCGGGACGGAACGCGGTGGTGAGCTGGATTTCGCCGTCGCTCGCCTCCTCGCCGATCGCCTCGGTGGCGTTCTTGACGAGGTTGAGGAACACCTGGATGAGCTGGTCGCGATTGGCCAGCACCGGCGGCAATGACGGGTCGTACTCCTCGACAAACTTGATGTGCCGGGCAAAGCCGGATTGCGCCAGCCGCTTCACATGATCGAGGATGACGTGGATGTTGACCGGCTCGCGCTCGACCGGGCGTTCGTCGCCGAAGATCTCCATGCGATCGACCAGCTTCACGATGCGGTCGGTTTCATCGCAGATCAGCGTGGTGAGCTGGCGGTCTTCGTCGGCGGCGGATTGTTCGAGCAGTTGCGCGGCGCCGCGAATGCCGGACAGCGGGTTCTTGATCTCGTGCGCCAGCATGGCCGCAAGGGCAATCACCGAACGCGCCGCGCCGCGATGGGTGAGCTGGCGGTCCATCTTGTCGGCGATGGTGCGCTCCTGCAGCATCACCAGCACATGGCCGGGATATTCCGACACCGGCGCGACATGCAGATCGACCAGCCGTTCGCCCGGGTTGCGCGGCGTGGCGAGATCGACCTTGTATTCGTTGACGGCCGCGCCGCGGCGGCGCACCTGCTCGACGAGCGTGAGCAGCGGCGAGCCGAACGGCACCAGATCGCGCAGCAGATTGCGGCGCAGCACCGGCGTTGAGGATTCGAAGAACGCTTCGGCCGCGACATTGGCGTCGGCGACGTGGCCGTCGGGCGCGATCATGATGACCGGATGCGGCAAGGCGTTGAGCATCGCGTCGGCCGAGACGGTGACCGCTTCGTTCGCGTGGGCTTGCGCCGGACTCATGCCGCGGCCCTCCAGGCGAAATCGTCATAGGCGTCGGCGAGAAGACGCCGCGCTTCATCCGGCTGTTCGCTGGTGAGCACGCGCGTGCGATGCGTCTTCAACAGCTCGGTCGATACGCCGGCGGTTTCGGCGGCAACGTCGAGCGCCCAGCCGAGATGCTTGCGCGCATGGCGGCGGCCGATGGCCGCGCCGTGATGGTCGATATGTTCGGCATAGAGCGCGTCGATCATCGCGAGTTGCGTGGGGAGCGTCGGCGTCTCGGCGCGTTCGCCTGTGTCGAGGAAGCGCGCCACCTGCCCCGGCAGCCATGGCCGTCCCTGCGAGGCCCGGCCGACCATCACGGCGTCGGCGCCGGAGGCTTCGAGGGCGATCAGCGCATCGTCGCCGGAGCGGATATCGCCGTTGACGACGAGCGGAATGGTGATGGCGTCCTTAACCGCGCGCACGGCGGACCAGTCGGCCGTGCCGGTATAGAACTGACACCGAGTGCGGCCATGCACGGTGATCATCTGGACGCCGGCATTCTCGGCGCGGCGCGCCAGTTCCGGTGCATTGATGCTGCCCTCGTCCCAGCCCAGCCGCATCTTCAGTGTTACGGGCACGGTCACCGCGCCGACAGTGGCTTCGATCAGGGTGAGCGCGTGGTCGAGATCGCGCATCAGCGCCGACCCCGAGGCGCCGTTTGTCACCTGCTTCGACGGGCAACCCATGTTGATGTCGATGATCTGCGCGCCGTTGGCCTCGGCGATGCGGGCGCCTTCGGCCATCCATTCGGCCTCGCAGCCGGCAAGCTGCACCACATTGATGGCGACGCCGTCGCCGTGGCTGCGCACCCGCGCCTCGCGATCGCCCTTCGCCAGTCCGGCGCAGGCCGTCATCTCGGAGACGACCAGCCCCGCCCCCAGGCGTTCGGCCAGCCGGCGGACGGGTGCATCGGTAATCCCGGACATCGGCGCCAGGACGACCCGGTTGGGGATGCGCACGCCGCCAATCTGCATTGGCGCCGCATAAATTTCGTTTATATCACCCGGCATTGGGTGCCTGCCTAGCATTTAGGCTCTTCCTTCGACTGCATAGACTTTAGCCATTTTTCCGGGCTGCGCAAGTGCTGCACCGCAATATCATGCCCGCCCCGCGATCCTGATAGCGCTTTGGCAGCCCGTGCGAACGCGCTAAAGGCTAGTCCTGGAACAGGCCGCAGGACCCCTCTCTATGCCGAAAATCGCAGCCGTTATCGTGGCGGCCGGCCGTGGCACCCGGGCGGGGGGCTCCGAGCTGGCCAAACAGTACCGGACAGTGGGGTCTCAGTCGGTCCTCCGCCGCTGCCTGGAGCGTTTTGCGGGCTGTGGATTGGTCGGCGTGATCCAGACGGTCATCCGGGCGGGCGACGAGGCGCAATACGAGGATGCGGCTGCTGGCCTCACGCTGGCCTCCCCGGTGCACGGCGGCGAAACTCGGCAAGCCTCGGTCCGGGCCGGGCTGGAGGCGCTCGCCGCCGACGCTCCCGAAATCGTGCTGATCCATGACGCCGCCCGCCCCTTCGTCAGCAGCGACCTCATTGCCCGCGCCGTCGCCGCGGCGGACGAGACCGGCGCGGCGATCCCCGGCCTCAAGGTGACCGACACGATCAAGGCCATCGACGGTCACGGCTTCATCGGCGAGACCCTCGACCGTGACCGCCTGCGCGCCGTGCAGACGCCGCAGGCCTTCGCCTTCGCCCCGATCCTCGAGGCGCACCGCCGGGCGGCACGCGAAGGCCGCACCGACTTCACCGACGACGCCGCGCTGGCGGAATGGGTCGGAATGCAGGTGCGCGTGTTCGACGGCGAGAGCGGCAATATCAAGATCACACACGCGGAGGACTTTGTGCGCGCTGAAACCATGGAGCTCGCCAGCCTGGCCGATGTGCGCACCGGCACCGGCATCGACGTGCATGCGTTCGGACCGGGCGACCATGTCATCATCGGCGGCATCCGCATCCCGCACAGCCAGGCGCTGACCGGTCACTCCGACGCCGATGTCGCCCTGCATGCGCTGACCGACGCCCTGCTCGGCGCGCTGGCCGATGGCGATATCGGTTCGCATTTCCCGCCGAGCGATCCGCAATGGAAAGGCGCTGCTTCCGATCGCTTTCTCAAGTTCGCCTGCGACCGCGTCGCGGCGCGGGGCGGCCGCATCGCCCATCTCGATCTCACCATCGTCTGCGAGGCGCCGAAGATCGGCCCGCATCGTGACGCCATGCGCGAGAGCATCGCTCGCATCGCCGGCATCGGCATCGACCGCGTGGCGGTCAAGGCGACGACCAGCGAACAACTCGGCTTCACCGGCCGCCGCGAAGGCATCGCCGCTTATGCAACCGCGACGGTCAGACTGCCATGGGCCTGAAGCATTGGAATGCGCCATGACCGATGATGTCCGCACCGCTGCCATCGCTGTCCTCGAGGCTTGTCGCGCGCGAGGCTTGACCGTGGCCACGGCGGAATCCTGCACTGGCGGTCTGGTCGCCGGCGCCCTGACCGAGATCGCCGGCTCGTCTGACGTCGTCGATCGCGGCTTCGTCACCTATTCGAACGAGGCCAAGCACGAGATGCTGGGCGTGCCGCTGGAAACGCTGAAGCGTTATGGCGCCGTCAGTCGTCAGACCGCCGAAGCCATGGCCAATGGTGTGCTGATGAAATGCAAGGTCGGCCTTGCGGTATCGATCACCGGCATTGCCGGTCCGGGGGGCGGTTCGGCCGACAAGCCGGTCGGGCTCGTTCATTTCGCCGCCGTCTCGCGAGACGGTACCTCGATGCATGCAGCCAAGCGTTACGGCGATATCGGCCGCGGTGCTGTGCGGCACGAATCTGTGCTTCAGGCGTTGGCGATGCTCAAGGAGATCGCCGAACAATGAGCGACAGCACCGCCACGAAACCGCGACGGCCCTGGTCGGCTATCCTTGTTCCGGCCGCCGCCGTCGCCGCGGCGTCGGTGCTCGGGCAGATCGCGACCTTCCCGAACCTCACACCGTGGTACGCGAGCCTCGCCAAGCCGCCGTTCAACCCACCGAACTCTGTGTTCGGTCCGGTCTGGACCACGCTCTACGTTCTGATGGCTTTTGCCGCCTTCCGTATCCACCGCCTCGAACCATCGCCCGACAGACGCCGCGCCCTGACGTTGTTTTATCTTCAACTTGCAATGAATGCGGCCTGGTCCTGGATGTTCTTCGCGGCGCATTCGCCGCTACTGGGCCTCATCAACGTCGTTCCGCAGCTTATCCTCGTTATCGCCACGGTCGTCGCGTTCTTCCGACTCGACCGCATCGCCGGCTTTGCGATTGCACCGCTCAGCCTGTGGGTCGCCTTTGCCACGCTGCTCAATGCTTCCGTATGGTGGCTGAATGGCTAGACTGTCGCACCGGTCCCAGCGGCGACAGGTGCAAGCGGATGTCGACGATCGATAAGGTCCCCCCAGTCATGATCGGCCTGTGCATTGCGCTCAGCGTTCTGGCTCTGATCGTCTATGCCGTGGTGCTGTCGCTGCTCAGCGGCCTCGCTGCCAGCGACGCCGCCGGCAACGCCTACGCCCAGGCCTATGCGGCGATCGGTCTGGTGGTTCTGTGGCTGCTGCTCTTCATCATCGTGGCCATCGCCCTGGTCAAAGGCGCGGCGGGCTGGCCCGTCGTTACCGCGGCCGTCGTGCTCCTCCTGGCGTCGGGCATCGTGTCGATGGTGGCGATGGGACTGCTGGCCAGCCCCAGGCAACCGCCTTACCTGTGGCCGATCGTGATCCCGGCCGGCGTGCCGCCGCTGGTGATTGCTTTCAGCTTTTGGCTGCTGTTGCCGGGTCTACGCGACGCCCTGCCCGCGCTCGCCGTCGTGCCAGCCGTCTGGGGTCTGGTATTCGTGCTGAGTGCCGCGATCGTGCCGCTCGCCCAGATGCGCGAGAGCTACAAAGAGTCGATCGCCGCGGCGCGCGCCAGGACCGAAGCCGCCTATGCGGACCTTTCCCCCAATGCCGCGCTCGCCGAACTGCTGCCGTTCATGGGGGCGTTTTACGGCGACAGGGAAATCGAACTGAACAAGCGGATCCGCGCATTGCCGGCGCGGCAGCGGGATGTCGAAGAGATGCTGGCGCGTGGAGATTTCCCGCTCCGTTATCTCAACCAGCTCGAGCTCGATCCGACCCCGTCGCTTTGCGACAAGGCGCGCGCGCAATTGCGCCAGCAAGCGGCGGCGCTCGTGCTCAAGCCGGGCGACAGCAAGCCCTACGCTGTGATCGCGCAGCCAATGTCCGACGCCGTCAGCGCGATGAAATGGCTCGTCGGCCATGACTGTTCCTGCGATGCCGAGTCGCTCGCCTGGGAACAGATGGCCAGCGCCTATGCGGGAACGAGCTACGATATCTTCGAACTGAAGCGTCTGCGCGATCCCCAGGAACTGGGGCGGATTCTGCGCGAGTATCCGGAAAAGTTCTCGATGCTGACGCCGAAGGCCTCGCTGAGTGCCTGGCTGAATTTCGCTGAGGAAGAGGAATATCGCGAGCGGGCCGTGGCCGGCGCGCGACGGCTGCCGCATCGCAATGCCGAGATCGTGGCGATGCTGAATAATCGCTCGGACGAACACATGGCGTGGATGGCTATGACCTATTTGCCGCAGCTCGATCTCGAAGTGACGCCGGAGCTGTGCCGTGCCGCGCTGGCCCAGATCGACCTGACATTTTCCAAGGTCTATCGGCCGAAGCCCGATGATCCGCGCTCCTATGACGAATTGCTCGACCGTCTTGGCGGTCGCGGCCGCCACCTGGCCGCTTTGATATGGCTCGGCGAGCGCGGCTGCGATGCCGGCTCCACCATCGCGAACGCAGAAGAACTCGTGCGGGCCTATCAGCCGTCACCGGAGCGCGAGGCCATGCTGGATGCGTTGTCACGCCTGCCGCGGGCGAAGTAGCGCGCTCAGCCTTCGGCCGGTGGGTTGCGCGGAAAAGCCACCAGTGTGCCCATCAGGGCAATGCCGCCGCCGAGCAGCACATCCTGCAGCCGCTCGATGAATAGGCCGGCAACGATGCGCGGGTCGGTCGCCGCCGCGAGGTCGTACGCCAGCAGAATAAGCAACGCGATCAGCGCCGTGTGGAGCCAGTAGCGGTTCTTCAGGTGATGCGGAATGAGCGGGGCGATGGCGAGCAGGACCGCGACAATCGCCCAGTGCTGGTGGACGAAGCGGGTGACGGCGAAGGCGGCGACGACGCCGAGCACGGTCCCGGCGATGCGCTGCACGATCAGGACGTAGCTCGTCCGCGCGTCCGGCTGCATGACGACCAGGGTCGTCACCACCACCCACAGAGCGCGTTCGGAATCGACGGCGACGCCGACACCGAGACTGGCGGTCGCCGCGCCGGCATAGGCGAGCGCGAAGCGCAGCCAGCCGCCGCTCGGCACCACCCGCCCTCGCCCGCCTTGCTGCACGAGCGGCCCGCCTGCCAGATGATCGAGCACCCGGACGATGACCACGACCGCGAGGGCGCCGACGGCGAAAACGAGCTCCTCGACGTGCAGCTCCGGAGCGCCACTGGTGACGACCAGCGCCATCGAACCGAACCGCGCCGCCAGCATCCAGGCCTTGCTGCGGCCGAGATACCAGCCGCTGGCGAAAGTCGAGACGGCGAACAGCACCCACAGCGCCGGTGGAAAGCCGCGCATGAAGACGCCGGCGAGGCCGCCGACGGCGATGCCGAGCGCGACGATGCCGAGCGTCTGCAGGCGACGCGACAGCTCGCCCTCCTCGTCGGCAAAGGACAGGATCAGGCCGGTGATGGCGCCGAGCAATCCGCCGGCGGTCTGGCCCAGCGCGACCGCCGTCAGGAACGGAATGCCGATGGCGAGGAAGAACAGAAGCCCGCGCCGGTAGCCGCCCGCCGGCATGCGGCGGTGCAGGCGCTGGGCGAAACTCACGCCGTCGTCAGGCATTGGCCATCGGCTTGCGGCCGTACACCTTGTCGGCGCGTTCCTCGAATGCGGCCGCCATCTTGCGGAACACCGTGTCGAACACCGCGCCCATCAGCATGCCGAAGGTGCGGCTGCGGAATTCGTAGTCGATGTAGAACTCGACCTCGCAGGCATCGTCGCCGGTCGGCTTGAACGTCCAGCGGTTCTGCAGGCGGCTGAACGGGCCGTCGAGATATTCGACGAGGATCTTCAGGTTCGGTCTGTCGAGCGTGACGCGGCTGGTGAAAGTCTGCTGGATCAGCTTGTAGGCGACCGTCATCGACGCGGTCAGCACTTCGGCGCCCTCGCCCTTTTCAGTGCGGCTGCGCACGCTCAGGCTCTGGCACAGCGGCACGAACTGTGGATATTTCTCGACGTCGGCGACGAGGTCGAACATGTCGGCCGCGGCATGACGCACGCGGCGCTTGTTGGTGAATTGGGGCATCAGATTTTCCAGCGCATGATTTGATCCGAAAACCGGATTCCACTTTTCGGGATCATGCGGGTCAGCGAGCAAGCATCGCTTCGCGAGCTGCCTTGAGCTTCGCGAAGTCGTCGCCGGCGTGGTGCGAGGAGCGCGTCAGCGGCGAGGCCGACACCATCAGAAAGCCCTTGGCGTAAGCGACGGTCTCGAGCGACTTGAACTCGTCCGGCGGCACGAAGCGCTTCACTTCGTGATGCTTCTTCGTCGGCTGCAGATACTGGCCGATGGTGAGGAAATCGACGCCGGCCGAGCGCAGG
>JAHCKF010000108.1 GCA_026125925.1 Pseudolabrys sp. | reverse complement strand
CGACTGCGACTGCCCCGGCTGGTTAATAGCCCCACGGGACTGGCCCGCGGTGGGTCTTGCCAGCGGTTTCGGAACGTGGTCGTTCAGCGTGACATGCGTACTGATTTGCGGCGCATCGCGAGGACGCCAGCCGGGTAGCGACCATGCCGAGCCTGTTCCGATTCATCGTCATCGTCGGCTTCATCGCCGGGCTGGGCTACGTGGCCGTGTTCTCGCTTGCCAATTTCATCAAGTACCAGCCGCGCGAGATCGTCCAGACCGTGCCGGCCGACAAGTTCTTCAAGCAGCCGAAGTGATGGCTAGCCGAGGCCATTCTTCCGCTCGTCCCCGCGAAAGCGGGGACCCAGTTCTCGCCAGGCTGGATTCCCGCTTTCGCGGGAATGAGCGGCGTGTGGGGCATCGCTCCAGGCCATAACTCAAACGTGGCGGGCATGGGACAACGCACGAGCGACGATGCCCTGATCGAGCTGTTCCTCGACATGCAGGCGGCCGAGCGCGGCGCCGGCGAGAACACCCTCGCGGCTTATCGCAACGATCTTGCCGACCTCGCCGCACATCTGCGCGCCGCGGGCACGTCGGTGGCCAAGGCCGATACCGACGACCTGCGCGGCTTTCTCAAGAGCCTCGACGACCGCGGCTTTGCCGCCTCGTCGCAGGCGCGGCGGCTGTCGGCGACGCGGCAGCTCTACCGCTTCCTCTACGCCGAGGGGAAACGCGGCGACGATCCCGCCGCCGTGCTCGAAGGCCCCAAGCGCGGCAAGACACTGCCCAAGGTGCTGTCGATCGCCGATGTCGACCGCCTGCTGGCGCAGGCGCGCACCAACGCCGACAACGCCGACCAGCCGCGTGCGGCGCGGCTGCGCGCCATGCGCCTCCTGTGTCTCATCGAGGTGGTCTACGCGACCGGCCTGCGCGTCTCCGAACTCGTGGCCTTGCCTGCATCGGCGGCGCGGCCGCAGCAACAGATGCTCGTGGTGCGCGGCAAGGGCAATAAAGAGCGCCTCGTGCCGGTGGGCGGCGCCGCCAAACAGGCGATGGCCGACTACCTCGCGCTGCGTGCCGAGCCCGGCAAAGACGGCAAAACGGACGCGCTATCGAAATGGCTGTTCCCATCCTTCGGCGAACAGGGCCACATCACCCGGCAGCATTTCGCCCGCGAGCTCAAAGCGCTCGGCGCCGCATGCGGGCTGTCGCCGTCGCAGCTATCGCCGCACGTGCTGCGCCACGCCTTCGCCAGTCACCTTTTGCACAACGGCGCCGACCTGCGCGTCGTGCAGACCTTGCTCGGCCACGCCGACATCTCGACGACGCAGATTTACACCCATGTGCTGGAAGAGCGGCTGAAGTCGCTGGTGCGGGATTTGCACCCGCTGGGGGATGAGTAGGGTGAGCAGGAGGGTGCCGCGAACTCAGCGCGCCCCCTCTCCCCGTTGGGGAGAGGGTTGGGGTGAGCGGGCAAGTGCCTCTCGATGTCTATAACCCCTCACCCGACCGCCTTCGGCGGTCGACCTCTCCCTATGGGAGAGGTGAAGAGAGACTACGCCGCCTGCTTGGTCTTCATATAGTAGTTGGCGTCGCGCCCAAGCACGACCTTGCGGATGAACGCGCGCATGGCGAGGCTCTTGCGCAGCGGATCGACCACCGCCTTGACGGAGCGGAACGCCGCCAGCTTCACCGTATCGAGCGCCGGATGTCGCCCCGGCGCGGCCTGCGGCATGCCGAAGCGGCGCAGCAGCGAGTTGACGACGAACACGTCGTTCTTGCGCATCACGGCCTTGGTCTTCCAGGTCACCGCCATCGAAATCGAATACTGCGAGCCGGTGCGCACCCAGTGCGGCCACAGATACGGCACGAACACGCCGTCGCCGGGGTTGAGGGCGTAGCACTTCGACTTCTCTTCGAAATCGGCGCTGTAGCTGACATTGCGATGCTTGGTCAGCGAATGCTCGATGGCGTCGTCGGTGACGACCGAACCATCGCGATTGTCGCAGATGGTGAAGAACTTCTCGCCGTGGATGTGGACGAAGATGTTGTCCTCGGCATCGACATGGAACGGCGTCGTCGCGTTCGGCGACGACACAAACATGAAGCCGCGCAGATCCTCGAAGCCGGCATCGTGGAGATCGCGGCTGCCCTGCGCGCGGGCGAGCGCGTTGAGACAATCCTCGATCACGGCGCGATAGGCCGGATGCTGCTCGACGCGCTTGAGCACCATCCAGGCGCCGGCGGTCTCGATGCTGCGCACGACCTGTTCCGGATCGAGGTCGATGAGTTTGGTCTTGCTCGCGTCCTGGCCGATGGCGGCATCGCCGGAATTGTACTCGATCGAGTCGGCCGGCAGGTGCCGCACCAGATCGACGATCTTCGGCAGCGTGAACAGCGGATTGCCGGCGAGTTGGTGACGCAGCGAGAACGGCTGCATCGGGAAATTGGCAGCGAAAGCGGACCGGTCGACGGGCTCGATGGTGGCAGCGGCGGTCGTCATGGGTTTCTTCCTTTCAGCTTGCGCAGACGGTGATAGAGATCGCGCGCGGCATTGCGCAACGCGCGGCGTGTGTCGATGAGGGCGGCAAACACCGCAAAAAGCGGCGCGCCGGATTGCGTCGGCAACAGCAGGTCGGCGATCGGCTGGCGGTCGCGCCAGATGTGGTCGATCATCGGGTGGTTGGCGATCGCGGTTGAATCGACGCTGTCGATGTTCGGGTCGGCACACAGCGCACGCGTGATGTCGAGCGTGAGCTGCACTCCGGGCGACATCTTGGCCATTGCCTCGTCATAGGCGATCTTGAAGAAGTAGGCGCGGCGGCCGTGGCGCAGGACGATGCCGGCGGCGACCACCTTGCCGCCGCTCGTCAGCGTCACGATCTGCGCCGCGCCGTCTCGCACCATCGCCGGCAGCGCCTCTTTCATGAAAGCGACGTCGCCCTCTTTCGCGGCCAGCGCGGTGCCGGCGGCGCCTTTCCAGCCGGCAGCTTCGAGAGCGAGGAATTGCTGGAGCGCGGCCTCGGCCTCCGCGCCGGGCGATGCGATGCGGAATTCGACCTCGCCATTGTCGGCGAGGCGATTGCGCTGGCGGCGCAGTTCTTTCAGCTTCTTCGAGCCGAGCGCGGACACGGCCTCATCTTCGCCTTGCGTGGCGTCGAGCCGCGCGCGCTCATGCGCTTCGAAGACACGCGGCGTAACGCCGAATTCAGCAACTGCGTTGCGCAGCACCGTCGCCACCGGACCGTCCTGCGCCAGTGCCGGCAGCATCACGGCGTAGGCGCCGGCGTCGCGCGCGGCCGAGAGCAATGTTCGCGCCGCGATGTCCGGCTGCTCGCGGTCGATGAGCGGGGTCGTCAGCGGCGCGTAGGCGTACCAGCCGACGAAAAACGGCAACGGCAGACGCAGGCAGTTCCAGGCCGGCGCCACCAGCATCAGTCCGAGCAGCCGGCGGCGCGCCGGGCTTTCCCAGGCGAGCAGCGCTCGCATGCCGATCTGGCCTTTGACATGGCGCGCGACGGCGCGGGCCCAGGCCGGGTGGTAGAAGGCGTTGGCTTCGATGGCACGCGCCGACAGATCGGCCCACGCCACTTGCGGCACCGAGAGAACATCGACGACCTCGAAAGTCGCCAGGTCGCCGCGCGCATAGGCGCGGTCGCGCGCCAGCGCCGCGCGTGCGCCGGCGATCCAGCTCTGGACGCTGTAACGGCTATCGACGACCGACATAGCTTCACTGCCCCTGTCCTGGCCGGGACATTGGGGGCGCGGTGTTAAAGGGAGGGAAAAACGACCCCGGAGTCCTTGGTTAAAGCGGGTTCACCGTTAAATACCGGTGAGGAAGGCGGCCGCTATTCGCCGCTAATCATTAAGGAATTGGAGGGCATGATCGCCCTCGCTTGACTAACGCCCCACTATGGGTCAGTTGGCCCACCGTGACCGGCCCCGCCGGTTTTCCCGTCTTTTCAACGAAATTTCGTCCGAACCACATGCGTAGCTATCTCGACTTCGAAAAACCGGTGGCCGAGCTCGAGGCCAAGGTCGAGGAATTGCGCGCGATGGCGGCCACCGACAATGCCGTGTCGGTGACCGAAGAAATCGGGCGGCTCGAGGGCAAGGCGGCGCAGGCGCTCAAGGAGCTCTATGGCGAGCTGACGCCGTGGCAGAAGACGCAGGTCGCGCGCCATCCGCAGCGGCCGCATTGCCTCGACTACATCAACGGCATGATCACCGATTTCGTGCCGCTCGCCGGCGATCGCAAGTTCGGCGATGACGCCGCGATCGTCGCCGGCTTCGGCCGCTTCCGCGGCGACAGCATCTGCATTCTCGGCCACGAGAAGGGCAGCGACACCGAAAGCCGCCTCAAGCACAACTTTGGGATGGCGCGGCCCGAGGGCTATCGCAAGGCCGTGCGGCTGATGGAAATGGCCGATCGTTTCGGCCTTCCCGTGCTGTCGCTGGTCGACACCGCAGGCGCCTATCCCGGCATCGGCGCCGAGGAGCGCGGCCAGGCCGAGGCCATCGCGCGGTCGACCGATGTTTGCCTTGGGCTTGGCGTGCCGAATGTCGCGGTCATTCTCGGCGAAGGCGGCTCGGGCGGCGCGATTGCGCTTGCCACCGCCAACAAGGTGCTGATGCTCGAGCACGCCATCTACAGCGTCATCTCGCCGGAAGGCGCGGCCTCGATCCTGTGGCGGGATTCGACCAAGGCGCAGGACGCCGCCACCAACATGAAGATCACGGCGCAGGACATGGTGCGCTTCGGCGTCATCGACAGCATCGTGCCGGAGCCGACCGGCGGCGCCCACCGCGATCCGCGCGAAGCCGTAACCGCCACTGCTGACGCCATTGCCGCCGCCTTCGCCGACCTTCGCGGCCTCGACCGTGACGCCGTGCGCAAGGCCCGCCGCGACAAGTTCCTGGCCATGGGGCGCCTGCCGGCGCGCCCGGCCGGCTGATGGCAGCCCGTCAGGCCCCGGCACCGGCGTTTTAGGCGAGATTTACCATAGGGTTAGCGGAAGCGACTGCGACGCCGGATTGCCTTGCGGATGCCATATCTTCTGGCTAACCATATTCGGGTCAGGGCCCGCCCCCGGGGAGTACCGTTTTGACTGCACGTTTCGTCCGCGCCGCATTGGCGTCCGCCACCCTTGTGGCGGCGTTGGCGCTTGCTGCCTGCAATCCCGACGAACTCGCGCCGAACGGCCGCGCAGCGGCGCCGCTGTCGCCGTCCATGGTTTCCGACATCGCTTCCAAGAACATGGATGTCGGCTCGCCGATCCTCGCCCGCATCTTCAAGGAAGAGGCGGAGATGGAGGTCTGGAAGCAGACCCGCGACGGCCAATACGCGCTGCTGAAGACCTATCCGATCTGCCGCTGGTCGGGCGACCTCGGCCCGAAGAAGAAGGAAGGCGACCGCCAGGCGCCGGAGGGCTTCTATACGATCACGCCGGGCCAGATGAATCCGGCCTCGAGCTATTATCTCTCGTTCAACACCGGCTTCCCCAACGCCTATGACCGTTCGCACGGTTACACCGGCTCGGAGCTGATGGTACATGGCGATTGCTCGTCGCGCGGCTGCTACGCGATGACCGACGAGCAGATCCAGGAAATCTATGCGCTGGCGCGCGAGTCGTTCCACGGCGGCCAGCGGGCGTTCCAGTTACAGGCCTTCCCGTTCCGCATGACCGCGCTGAACATGGCCAAGCATCGCAACAACCCGAACTTCGCGTTCTGGAAGATGCTGAAGGAAGGCTACGACCACTTCGAAGCAACGCGGCAGGAGCCGAAGGTCGCCGTGTGCGAGAAGCGCTACGTGTTCGATCCGTCGACGACCGATGCCGATGGCAAGCCGCTCAAGTTCAATGCCGCGGGCAAGTGCCCGGCCTATGAACTCGACAAGAACATCGCCGACGCGGTGCTCGACCATCGCCGTCAGGAACAGGTCCAGATGGCGCACTACATCGCGCAGGGCGTCGCCACCGTACCGTTCCGCACCGGCATCGACGGCGGCATGAACCAGGTGTTCGCCGAAAAGATCGGAGCCACCCAGGAAGGTTACGACGCCAAGGGCCGCCCGATCGCTGTGGCGACCGCGCCGGGCGCGTTGCCGCGCGGCGACAACCAGCCGATCCCCGCCACTTTGGTCAGCGTGCCGAAGCCGCTGCAGGCGCAGCCCGAAACGCCGCAGGTACAACTGGCCAGCGTGCCGGTACCGCAGCCCGCTCCGGCGCCGAAGACCGGCGAAGCGCCGGCTCAATCCAACAAGACGATGGCCGGCTTGCTGGGGAGCTTGTTCGGTAGCAGCGATGACGAAGCCGCCGCTCCCACCGTGACCCAATCGGTCCGCGAGCCGAAGCCAGCGCCGCGTCAGGCGAAAGCCTCGCGCTCCGCAGTGCGCACCGCCAACGCCGCTCCGGCGCCGCGGCCGCAGCTTGCGGCGGCACCTCCGGCGTCCGCGCCGAAGCCGCAGGCCGCCCCGGCGGAAAAGCCGGCCAACGAGGCCCCCGCGCCGCAGCTTCGCACCGCCTATTCCGGTTCGCCGGCGCCGAGCAGCGGCACGCTGACGGGCGCGCAACCGGTGATGCCGGTCGGCAGCTTCAGCGCGCGCTGGCTAGGCGTTCAGTAATTCCCGATTTCGAATCGTGTAGGTTGGCGTGATGTCGGCCTACGTCTACGTCCTCGGCTGCCGCGGCAACGGCCGCGCGCTCACTTATGTCGGCTGGACCAACGACATCGAGCGCCGGCTCGCCCAGCACAACGCCGGCAAGGGCGCCCGCTCGACGCGGGGACGGATGTGGCAACTTCTCTACTCCGAGACCTTCGCCACCAAGGCCGAGGCCATGAGCCGGGAATGGCACCTCAAGCGCGAACGGGCGTTCCGCAAGGAACTTGCCGGCAAAATCGTCCGCTAGCGACGCGCCGAACTGCTGCCTGCGACAGATGGACACAGCTCGCGCTCCGGTTTAGGCATACCGGCACCGTCCGCCGCGCCGACCTCGAAAGGAGCGTGCCATCAATATCGCAGCCCCCCTTGCCGCCCCCACCCTGCCGCGTTTCAATGACGGCGCCTGGGAGTTTCCGGTGCTGCACGTCCGCGGCGGCACCTCGACCGGTCTCATCATCTGGGATCGCGCCGCGCCAGCCGATGTCTCGTTGCGTGAGGAATTGCTGCGCCACCTGATGGGCCTGCCGCTTCAAGGCACCAGCACCGACTCCAAGCAGATCACCGGCCTCGGCCGCGGCTATCCGACGAGCAACAAGGTCTTCTTCGCCGAATTCGAGAAGACGCCCGACGGCGCACCGCGCATCGTCTCGACGCTGGCGCAACTGGCGCATGGCAAGGGCGAGGTCGACTGGAGCGTGAACTGCGGCAACATGTCGGCGGCGCTGCCGTTCTGGGCGATCGACCAGAAATTCCTGCCGCGCCAGCTCGACGGCCAGGGCGAAGTCGAGATTTTCAACACCAACACCAAGACCGTGATGACCGGCCGCGTCGCGCTCGACGGCAACGGCTTTGCCATGACGGAAATTCCCGGCGTCGACGGCGCCTTTCCTGGCGTCGATCTGTTCATCGCCAATCCGGTCGGCGCCAAAACGGGTAAGGCGCTCCCGACTGGCAACGTCACCGACACCTTCGGCGCTTACACCGTGTCCTGTGTCGATGTCGCGGTGCCGATGGTGATCGCGCGCGCCTCCGAGTTCGGCAAGACCGGCACCGAAGACGTCAAGGCGCTGCGCGGCGACGCTACGTTCTTCGACGCATTGCGCAAGCTGTGGATCGAAGCCGGCCTGAAGATGGGCCTCAAGGGCAAGAGCGGCAAACCGATGACCGCCGACGAACTCGCCAATAGCGAGACCCTCCCGAAAGTCTGCATCGTCGGCCCGGCGGTGAACGGTGGCAACATCTCGACGCGTTATTTCACGCCGCAGGAAGGCCACGCCACCATGGCGGTGACCGGCGGCTGCTGTCTCGCCGCCGCCTGCCTGATCCCCGGCACCGTGGCCCATGAGCTGGCGCGCGGCCTGCCGGCGCTCGGCGCCGCGCCGTCGGAAGCCACCGTCGATATCGAAAATCCGGCCGGCATTCTGTCGGCAACCATCGAAGGCACGCACGGCACCGACGGCACCCATATCACCCGCGCCGCCTACAAGCGCTCGGCGCAGATCCTGCTGCGTGGCTATGTGCCGCTGTATCGCGCCTCACCGGCGCTCAAGGCGGCGCTGGCGGAAATCGCGGCGGCAACGCTCGCCTGCTGAGCGCTGCTAGTTGGGGCGCCCGTCTTCGTCGGCGGCCGCGGCCATGGTCCGCGTCAGATCGACGATGTCCTGCTCGATGTCGCTGAGCCGGTTGGTGAGCTCGAGATAGCGCTGCGTCGCCGCGCCGTTCTCCGCCCAGTCGCCTTCGCGGCGCGCGGCTTCCGGCTGCTCGGCCATGTCGGCGATCATGGTCTCGATCGCCGCCTCGAGTTCGTCGCGCTGACGATTGAGTTCGGCGAGTTGCGCGGATTTGTCGGGTTTCTTTGCCATCGCCGCAGTTCGATCACGCGCTTCTGGCGCGGTCAAGCGCCGGTTGCGCAGTCAAGCACGTTCGAGAACGCGCACCTTGCTCGCGGTCGGCCCGGTGTCGCCCTCTCCGGCGACGTAACTGACGCCGTCGCCGCAGCGCAGCGTGTCGAACTCGCCGGTCAGCAGGCTGTTGCGGTGGAAGTAGAGCAAGCCGCCTTCCGCCGTCATGACGAAACCGTAGTCCTCATGGGGATGCATCTCGGCGATCTGGCCGCGCAGTTCATGCGCCGCCTCGTGGGTGTGGACCTGCTTGTGATCGGTGAGGATGTCCTTGGCCTGCGCCAAGCGCTGCTCGGCGATACGGAAGGCTTCGTTCACGGCGTTACGCACGTCGGGCGACTGAAACTTGCGCTGCAGGTGCCCGGTCTCGTGGGCGACGATGATGTCCTTCTGACCGGGAATGGCGATCTCGATGCGCACCACGGGGGGGCATCGTGCCGGCGACGTTCTGGTTGAGCTGATCGATGCGGACGCGGCAGGCGGTCATGCGCCCGAAGATCTTCTCCAGATGCTCGATATGCCGGCCGATCGCTTCCTTGATCGCGTCCGACGGCTCACAGCGATGGAAGGAGATTTCCGGTTCGATCTGCATGTGCTCTCTCCGCTTGCCCCACAGGAGTAATGCGGAAACGCGCGGATTGGTTTCGGCGGAAATCGCCCCGGTTCCAACCGTACATCAGGCCGGAACGATGACCTTGCCGATCGGCCACAGCGCCAGACCCGCGAGCTTGAGATGCGCCCAGGCGAACGGGATGCCGACGATGGTGATCGCCAGCAGCAGCGCGGTAATGAGATGGCCGAGCGCCAGCCACCAGCCCGCCAGCACAAACCAGATGACATTGCCGAGAAGTCCGAATGGTCCGGTGCCGACGTCTTCGCGGCCGAAATACTCGTCGCGCGACACGGCGCGCTGGCCGAACGGCAACAGCGTATAGGCGGCGATGGTGAACGCTGCCCGCGCCCACGGCAGGCCGATGATGGTGATCGCCATGATCACGGCGGCGACGGCCCAGCCGAC